>CAZLBQ010000055.1:0-18079 GCA_964557745.1 uncultured Anaerolineales bacterium | reverse complement strand
GGCACAGGGCCGGGTGGACCAGCGGGCAGTGGTAACACTCGGAGTAGTTCTCGATCACCAGTTTCCAGTTGGCCTGGATGTCGTACTCGACCCGCCGGCCGAGCCGTAGCTGGGGCAGGTCCCAGGCCGAGAACTTGCCCTTGAGGGGAGCGCAGAAGCGCTCGAACGGCTCAGGCGCGCGGGCCAGGCTGAGGAACAGGAAGCCCTCCCACTCGGCCAGATGCGCCGCGTACAGGGGGTAATGAGCGCGGTCGAAGCCCGCGACGTCGTGCATCAGCCGCGCCGCGAGCAACTGCCCGTCCAGCCCGTAGGTCCAGGCGTGGTAGGGGCACATGATGCTGCCGTTGAAGTGGCCGGCGGCCTCGGTGCACAGCCGTGCTCCACGATGGCGGCAGACGTTGAAGTGGGCGTGAGGGACGCCAGCGGCGTCGCGCACGACGATCACGCTCTCGGCCCCGACTTCCACAAGAAAGTAGTCGCCGGGGGCGGGAATCTGCTCGGCGCGGCCGACGCACAGCCAGTCGCGGCCAAAGATGCGCGCTAATTCGGCGCGGAAGACCTTATCGGACGTATAATAAGGGCGCGGCAGGGTGCGGGCGTCGGCCTGGACCGAGGCGCGGCGATAGGTTTCCATAGGGAGCGTCTCCACTTCAGGGTGGGGGCGAAGCCGCCTGGCGCGCATCATTATACCACACAGACTACAGAGAGACCTGGTGAAACGCAAGTTTATGGACCGCGCCGACTGGCGGCGCGTGACCCAGCGGCGCTTCGCGGCGCGCGCGGTCGACAGCCCCGACTTTTGCGGCTACGTCACGCTGTTCGGTATTGACGCCGTGCGCGAGCCGCTGTGGATGCCGTGCGCGGGCGAGATGGTGTGCGTGGCCGACACGGGCTACGTCTGGCTGACCCATATTCCCCACGGTGAACACTTCGCCCTGATTACGATGTTCGACGCCCAGGGGGCAGTCGTCCAGTGGTACGCCGACATCATCGGCGGGCAGGGCGTGGACGAGCGGGGCATCCCCTGGTACGACGACCTGTACCTGGACGTCGTCGCCACGCCGGGCGGCCAGGTGGAGATCATCGACGCCGCTGACCTGGACGAGGCGCTGGCGGACGGCCGCATCACGGCCGATGAGCATGCCCTGGCGTGGCGGGCGGCGCACAGGGTGCGCGACCTGATGCTGACGGGCGACTGGCCGCTGCTGCGGCTGGGGCAGGCGCACCGGGCGTTGTTCGAGGGCTTGGCGGGGGACACGGAGTCGGTGTAGAATGACGGCAGGGGAATCAGGTAGCATGAAACTCGTCACAGCCGAGCAGATGCGGCGGATCGAGGCGACGGCCGCGGCGGGCGGCGTGTCGCTGGCGGGGCTGATGGACCAGGCGGGGGCCGCCGTGGCCGAGGTCGTTCTGGCCGACTACGGGCCGCAGCCGGGGCCGGTCCTGGTCCTGGTCGGGCCGGGCAACAACGGCGGCGACGGCCTGGTCGCGGCGCGCGTCTTGCACGAGGCGGGCGTCGACGCTGTGGCCTACGTCTGGAAGCACCCCGCCGATGACCGCGTGTATGGCGCTGCGCAGGGAGCGGGCGTCCCCATCACCCGCCACGAGGACGACAGGGACGGGCGCGCCCTGGCCGACGCCGTGGCCCGCGCCCACGTCATCGTGGATGCCCTGCTCGGCTTCGGCGTGACGCGCCCCATCGAGGGCGAGCTGGCGCGGCTGCTGAGGGGGGTCAAGGCGGGGCTGCGGCCCGCCGCCGTCGTCGTCGCGGTCGACCTGCCCAGCGGCCTGAACGCCGACACGGGCGCCGCCGACCCGCTCACGCTGGCCGCCGATACGACGGTGACGTTTGGCTTCCCCAAAGTTGGGCTGTTCCACTTCCCCGGCGCCGGTCTGACCGGGGAGGTTGTGGTGGTCGATATTGGTCTCGATGCAGCACTGGCACAGGAGGTACGGGTGGACCTGACGGATGTCAACTGGGTACGCGAGAAGCTGCCGGCGCGGCCGGTGGATGCGAATAAGGGGACGTTTGGCAAGGCGCTGATTGTGGCAGGGTCGATCAACTACGTCGGCGCGGCCTACCTGGCGGGCGCCGCCGCGACACGCGTCGGGGCCGGGCTGGTGACAATGGCCGTCCCGCAGATGCTGTATCCCATCCTGGCGACGCGCCTGATTGAGACGACGTGGCTGCCGTTGGCCCACGACATGGGCGCCATCCGCGAGGACGCCGTCAAGACCGTCTTCGAGAAGGCGGGTGACTACAGCGCCTTGCTGGTCGGGCCGGGGCTGGGCCAGGAGGATACGACCAAGAAGTTCGTGCAGAGCCTGGTCCAGGGCAAGGCCCACAAGCCGCCCACGCCCAAGCGCATCGGGTTCCAGTTGGGGCCGGAGACAGCGGAGGAGAGCCAGGAGGAGGCCCAGAAGTTGCCCGTCCTGGTTGTCGACGCGGACGGCCTCAACGCCCTGGCCGGGGCGGGCGAGTGGTGGACCCAACTGGGGGCAGCGCAGATGATTCTGACCCCCCACCCCGGCGAGTTGAGCCGCCTGGTGGACAAGTCCATCGAGGACATCCAGGCCGACCGGCTGGCGGCGGCGCAGGGCGCGGCCGAGAAGTTCAAGCAGATTGTCGTCCTCAAGGGGGCGCATACGGTCGTCGCCGCGCCGGATGGCCGCACGAGCGTCAGCCCCTTCGCCAACCCGGCCCTCGCCACGGCGGGCACGGGCGATGTCCTGGCCGGCGCGATTGTCGGGCTGCTGGCCCAGGGCCTCGACCCGTTCGACGCGGCGGCGGTGGGCGTCTATGTCCACGGGCTGGCGGGGGAGCGGGTGCGTGAGGAGCTAGGCGAGGCGGGCGCAGTGGCGGGCGACCTGCTGCCCAATCTACCGCTGGCGCTGCTGACGGTCCGCCAGTCCGAGTAGGGCGATGTTCACCAAGACGGCGCAGTTCTACGACGCAGTCTACCGCTTCAAGGACTACGCGGCCGAGGTCGAGAGGCTGCGCGGCATCCTGGCGGCGCATGGCATTGGGGAAGGCGCGTCGCTGCTGGACGTGGCGTGTGGCACCGGGGGCCACATCCAATTCCTGCGTGAGCATTACAACGTCGAGGGGCTGGACCTGGACCCGGAACTGCTCGCCATCGCCCGCGCGCGCTGCCCCGACGTCCCCTTCCACCAGGGCGACATGATGACGTTCGACCTGGGCCGCCAGTTCGACGCGCTGACATGCCTGTTCAGTTCGGTCGGCTACCTGGTCACGCCGGATCGCCTGGACCAGGCGCTACGCACCTTTGCCCGCCACGTCCGCCCCGGCGGGCTGGCGCTGGTCGAGCCTTGGCTGACCCCCGACGTGTATCGGCCTGGCGGGGTCCACGCCACGTTCGTGGACGAGCCGGACCTCAAGATCGCGCGCATGAATGTGACCCGCGCGGAGGACCGCGTCTCCATCCTGGACTTCCACTACCTCGTGGGAACGCCGCAAGGGATCGAGACGTTTACCGAGCGTCACGAGTTGGGCCTGTTCACGGTCGACGAGTACCGCGCCGCGTTCGAGGCGGCGGGCTTGCGCGTGACGTATGACCCAGAGGGGTTGACGGGGCGAGGGTTGTTCGTGGGGGAGAAGGTGACGTGAGGCGTGAAACGTGAGGACGCTCAACCAATTCACGTTTCACGCTTCACGTCTCAGCGCCGCCGGGTGAGGGCGCGGAAGGTCTGGGCCACACCGGCCGCGGTGCTGCGCGCGCGGATGACCGGCGTTACGACGCTGTCCTGGAGGAAGGTCGTCGTCGTCGTCACCGTATTGACGCTCTCCTGGACCGAGCCGAGGATGGGCTTGACCTCGTTGTTCATGTACTCGACGAGGGACTGGACCTGGAGCATCAGCCACGCCAGCAGGATAAAGACCAGGATTGACTCGAAGGCGAGGAAGATAATCAGGACGTCGCGCAACGCCTGGAGGCCGCCGACGCTGTTCAGCCAGACCAGCAGCGCGCAGCTCAGCACAATCGCCAACACCACCCCGACGGCCATGCCAATCATCTGGCCGCGGCTGAGCCGGAAGCCAGACGAGCCGCCCGGCGGCGACGCATCATACATGGGGTAGCTCTGACTACTGAGGGAAGGCGAGGCCGGGGACGCGGTCGGGGTAGGCGGCGTGGTGGGCGTGGCGGTGGGCTGGGTGTCCAAAGCTCTCTCCTGGTGGGCAGCGGTCCTCAAAAACCCGTTATCTGCGCGATAACGGGTTTTTGCTATCAGACGCCCCCATTATATCACAGCTTCCAGCGCGCCGCAAGCAGGGCTAACCACGCCCCCACGCTGCCCAGCGCCACGGGGGCGGCGCCGACGCGGCCCCACTCCACACCAAGCCACAGCGCGCCAAGCGCGCCCAACCCGTAGCCCAGGCCGCCCGCCAGCCAGTAGCCGCCCATCTGCCGCCACGTGTGGCCGAACAGGAAGTGGGCGAGCGTCGCATAGAGGGTAACGAGGATGAGGGAGAGGGTGATGGCGGGCAGCATGGCCGTTAGTCCTCGATGATCCCCCCGCCCAGGACTTCGTCGCCCTGGTAGAAGACCGCGCCCTGGCCAGGGGTAATGGCGCGCTGCGGGGCGGCGAAGTGGACGTGGGCGCGGCCGTCGGCTAGCGGCGTGACCGTCGCAGGCGCGCCCTGCGCCTTGTAGCGAATCTTGACGTCGACCGCGAGCGGCCTGTCTAGGGGGCCGTCGGCCGTCCAACTCACGTCGCGGACGGTGAGCGTCTCGCGGTACAGGCCGGCGCTATCGCCCACGACGACGGCGTTGCGCGCGGCGTCCGTCCCGACGACGTAGAGCGGCGCCCCCGTCGCCACGCCCAGCCCCTTGCGCTGGCCGATGGTGTACAGCGGCAGGCCGCTATGCTGGCCCAGCACCTGGCCCTCGGTGGTCAGGATGGGTCCCGGCGTGAGGGCGTCGGGAGCGTGCTCGTGCAGGAAGCGCCGATAGTTGTTGTCAGCCAGGAAGCACAGCTCCATGCTGTCGTGCTTGCTGGCGACCGGCAGACTGCGCGCGGCGGCCATCGCCCGCACCTCCGGCTTGGTGTAGCCGCCAATGGGGAACACTACGTGGGCCAGTTCGTCCTGGCCGAGCATGTGCAGGACGTATGACTGGTCCTTGGCGGGGTCGACGCCCTTGAGCAGCCGATAGCGGCCGTCCACCTGGTCGACGCGGGCGTAGTGGCCCGTCGCCATATGGCTCGCGCCCAGGCTCAGGGCATGCTGGAGAAGGAAGGTGAAGCGGATGGTGCGGTTGCAGGCCAGGCACGGGTTAGGGGTGCGGCCCGCGGCGTACTCGCGCGTGAAGAAGTCGACCACGACCTGCTTGAACACCTGCTCGTAGTTGAGTAGGTAGAAGGGGATGCCGAGACGGTCGGCGACGAAGCGGGCATCCTCGACGGCCTCGACCGAGCAGCACTTGTTCTCGGCCACCGCGTCCGGCTCGGACCACAGCCGCATCATAATGCCGATCACGTCGTAGCCCTGCTCGACCAGCAGCGCCGCCGCAACCGAACTATCCACGCCGCCACTCATGGCGACGACCACCCGCTGCCCCTGACCCATCTGCCTACCCACCTTCACCACACTCACTGTTATAGTCTCGTCCCTGACGCTAGTTCACCTGTTGGATGCGGGTCATACTCTGCGCCTTACACGAGTCATGCCGGCTCAGAGCGGAAGGAGAACGCCAAGACGCAACGCCGCCAACGTGCTGAAGATTCATCTCTTTGCGTCATGGCGTCGTTGCGTCCTGGCCTTGCCCTACACCTCTCGCCACCACGAGGTCACATGGCAAAAGGCCGCACGGTGATGATGAGCAGGAAGAGGATGAAGGTGAAGGCGGCGATGAGGAAGCGCGGCCAGTCGAGCCGCGTGATGTCGTTGAGGGGCATCGGGTGGTTCATGCCGGTGATCAGCAGCAGGAAGGCCCACACCCACCAGCCGTTCCAGTACAGGAAGCCCAGCACGAGGAGGACGAAGAACGTGAGCAGCGAGGCCGGCCGCGCCCACCGCCCCAGCACACTGTACGCGATGTGGCCGCCGTCTAGTTGCCCAGCCGGCAACAGATTGATGGCCGTGACCAGCATGCCGAACCAGCCCACCGCCGTCAGCGGGTTGCGAAACAGGTCAAGGCGGCCGGCCGTCGGCAGCAGCAGGTCGATGAGGGTCTGGATCAGCCGCGACTCGGCAGGCAGCGGCAGGAGCAACGGGCGCGGCTGTTGGAGGAAGCGCAGCCACTCAATGGGTAGCAGCAGGCCCAGCACGAAGATGGGCAGCGCCGCGAGAAAGCCCGCCAGCGGCCCCGCAATCGCCATGTCAAAGAGGGCCTTGCGGTTCTCAACCGGCGACTTGAGGCGGATGAAGGCGCCCATCGTCCCCAGCGGCGGCAGCGGCAGCGGGATGAAGTAGGGCAGCGTGACCGACATGCCGTGGACGCGGGCGACGAGGTAGTGGCCGAACTCGTGGACGCCCAGCACGGTCAACAGGCCCAGCATGAAGACGACGGCCCCCGACCACGAGTACAACTGCCGACCCACCAGCACGACGCTGGTCACCGTAGCCAGGAACAGGAGGACGTTGATGACCCAGTTGGACGGCTTGACCCCGACTGTGCCTTCCACCGCCACCACTTCGTCCACCCCGCGCCGCCGCCGCATCAGCGGGGTGTAACCCATCTGGCCAAAGCGGCGCGACAGGACACGAAACGCCCGTTCAGCGTCGTCGCGCAACTGGCCGGTGAACGTCACCCCGCCCTGCTCGGTCCGCATGCTCTCGATCAGTAGCACATCTTCCACCGCCGCTCGCAACTGAGTCGGTCGGTCATCGATGACGGGCGTAAAATAGCTGTACATCCAACCCTTCTCCTCACCCACAAGACCCGCGCAGACTCCCTAAATAGTATGCGCGGCGGGGGGAATCGGCAACTCCCACGTCGACGTTGACCCAGGCTTCCCTCATCCCCTTCTCGCCGCCGTCTCAGGGCGTTGTCGCGCTACCAAGTGACGCCGACAACGCCCTGGCTCCAAGCTGGCGCCGTCGGCGGCTCGCCCCTTTCCCACACGGCGAGAGGAGGCGGGACCCCTTCCCCACGAGTGGGAGAAGGGGCGGGGGCTGGGGGATGAGGGAAGCCTGCTTCCCCAGGCATTTGACCCGGCCCTGCTTTGCCGCTATAATGCCGCGACGCCGCAAAACTGAGCGAGACGAGGGCTAGCGCACGTGCCGACACGGCGACGTGGCCGAGGATACAAGCTGCTCATGGTGGCCGAGGACGACTCGGAGGCGCTGCGCATTCCGAGTTGGGCCTTGTCCACCGCTACATTTCTTGTGCTGCTGGCCTTGGTCGGCTTGGCCGTCTTTGGCGCGTACTACTACCTCCGCGCCCAGCGCCTAACCGAGCAGATCAACGCCACCGCGCCCGACACCCGCACCCGCGAGTTGCAGCGGGCCATCCTCGACCAGCAAGACCGCGTCCAGAGTCTGCAGGACGATTACAACGCCCTGACGCGCCAGGTGGAAGAGCGCCAGAACGATGTCACCGCGCAGGTGGACCGCCTCAGCGCCCAACTGCGCGAGCTGGACCGCCTGGCCAACGAAGTGCGCGGCCTGTTAGGTCTACCCCAGGCGGCGCCTACGCCCGCTCCGACGCCCCGTAGTGATACCCCGTCAAGTGATACCTTTGCCCACTTCCTCCCGCGCGGCGGCTCGGCCCCCCTGACCCCGTATGACATCGCCTTTCCGGCCATCGACCCGGACCCGCAAAACGTGGCCCTGCGGTTGAGCGTCGTGCGCGCCCAGGTGACCTGGCAGACGGCGAGCTACCAGGCGCTGCGCGCCGAGATTCTAGCGCGGCGCGCGACCCAGCAGGCCGAGGCCGAGCGGGCCCGCGCCGAGGCGGAGGCGGCGCGCCAGGCGGCCGAAGCCGCCGCGAAGGCGAAGATCGAGGCGGAGATGCGCGTCGCCCAGGTCCAGGCCCAGCAGGCGGCGCAGCGCGCCGGCTCTAGCGACCCCCAACTGGCCCAGTTGGACCGCCAGGTCAACGATGTGATCGACCGCCTCCGCAAGGGCGAGTTTGTCGCGCCCCAGCCGCGCCAGGTACTGGCCGCGCCGCTGCCCAAGACTGGGCCGGGCGCGCCCGGTCGCTGGCCGCTCAAGGGTGATATAACCTCACCCTTCGGCTTGCGGACCTTCCGCGATGCCACAGACTGGCACACCGGCATCGACATCTCGGTGGACATGAATACGCCGGTCCACGTCACGCAGGGTGGAACCATCGTCTTCGCGGGCTGGCAAGCCGGCTACGGCTGGTGTGTCGAAGTCGGGCACGGCCAGGAGTTCTCGACCCTGTACGGCCATCTCTCGCGCCTGCTGACCGATGTGGGCGAGACGGTCGAGGCGGGGGACGTCATTGGCCTGTCGGGTTCCTCCGGCAACTCGACGGGGCCGCACCTGCACTACGAGATTCGCTTGAATGGCAAAGCCATCAACCCCGCTCCCTATCTGCCGTGATAGGTGAGAATGACGTAACGGAGCGGGTCGGCCAAGCGTATTACTAAGTGCAGCCGTTTGGCATGGGACAGGAAGGACGAAGAATGACCGATGCCTACGCCGACCGTGGTTCCAGACCCGGGTGTCGGATGTTCTTCAGACCCCAAAGGGAGGTAGCGGTGTTTGGACGGAAAGAAAAGTCGCCGTCGTTCGCGGTGAGCGCTGACAAGATCGAGACGACCATCGGCCCGACGGCCGACTTCAACGGACACCTCAAGTCCGACGCCGGCATTCGCATCGACGGCGCCTTCGAGGGCCTCATCGAGACGACCGGCAACGCAATTATCGGGGAGGGCGCGAAGGTGCTGGCCGACATCTCGGCGCGCAACGTGTCCGTCGCCGGTACCGTCAAGGGGAATATCACGGCCAGCGGCCGGCTGGAGATTCTGTCCTCAGGCCGCGTCTGGGGCGACATTCACGTCGCGTCGTTCCTGATCGAGGAGGGCGGCGTCTTCCGTGGTCAGTCCCTCATGCAGGCCGGCGACGAGCAGCTCCTCATCGACGCGCCCCGCATGTCAGGTGCGCCAGAGCTGGAGGGTGGCCCGCGCCCCGAGAAGACGAAGGCGAACGCCCGCGAGAGCTAGGCCAGGCGTGTGAATACGAAGCGGGAGGAGCCGTCCCCTATCGGATGGCTCCTCCCGCTTTTCAGATTGGTAGCGGTCAATCCGCGCGGCGGGCGTAGTGGAAGAAGATGGCCACGATGCTCCCCAGGAGAACGCTCGTCCCGCCCAACGTCAACAGGCCGAGTGGCATCAGGTGAGCGCCATACCAGGCGTACCAGATGATATCCAGCAGGACGATCCACATGAAGACGTTCACGACGGCCATGGACCACGAGGACGCCGCCACCCCATCCCTCGGCTCGATCCGCCAGCCGCCCAGGCGGCTCAGGGCCACGACCGGCTCATGGCGCGCCAGCCAGGTCACGCCGACTGGGATGAGCGTCATGAGTGTGGTCAGGCCGACGTAGAGGATGAGAAACGCTCCGCGTCCTGTCCAGCCGTTGGGTTGGTCCGCCATGTCGAAGTGCGTCGCCAGCACGGCGGGGAGGGTTGGATAGACCGCCAGCGCTGTGAGCGCCACCCAGGCCCAGCTAGTGAGCACCGGCCCGAGCACCCGCCAGGGCACAGTCACTGGCGCTAGCTCGCGCGCGATGGTGGTTCCCAGAGCCAGGCGGCGCGTGTAGACGAACAGCCAGACGAGCACCCCCAACAGGGCGACGAGCATGACGCCCGTCAGAACCAGGATGCCGGTGCCGGGGGGGAGGCTCACCACCTGCAAGATGGCCGCCGCCACGAGCACCACGACGCCCACGCCAGCCATCGCCAGCCCGCCGACGCGGTTCGACTGGTCCCACACCTCGCGGTTCGCGTAGCTGTAGCCGGTGCGCACGCCGAAGAACGGGTTGGGGCCGACGCGCGGCGCCCACGCGTACATCGCCAGCCCAATCCCAATCAGCATGACCCCCATCAGGAGGCCAAAACCGAGTGTCATGATCCACCTCACCTGCTTCATTCAATTCGGAATCGCTCTACGCTAAAGTATAGTCCACTCCCGGCTTGAATCCTGACATCCATCCGACAGCCATCACGCAGTGCGCCAACGCAACACCGCCCACCGTCCCTCCCCCAGGACGGTGGGCGGCGCGGCACAGGGAGAATTAGGCGGCGATGCCTAGCTCGCGCGGCACGAAATAGGGCTGGCCGATGAGCGCGGTCAGGAAGGCGCAGATGGGCGTCGGGTCATAGTCCGGCGCGGCCAGAGCGCGCTCGACCACCTCCAGCGGCACGTGCAGCGCGTGGGCGAGTTGACGCGGGCAGGCATAGGCGGCGCGGAGCGGGGGCGGGACGAGGAGGTGGGCGGCCAACAGGTCGGCCTCCTCCTCATGATGGTTGTAGATGTCTCGCGTCGCCGGGTCGAGTAGCAGTTGTAGCACGGACGACGGGTGAGCCGTGCAGGCGCTCAGCAGGATGTGCGACAGCTCGTGGGCGACGACGGCCGCGAAGCGGGGGTCGTCGGCGATGTCGATGTCAGGGTTGAGGAAGATGCGGCCGCAGCCATTGGGGAACTGGCCGACGTAGACGAGCAAGCCGTTCAGTTCGACCGAAGGGGGTAGATCGGCGATGTCGATGTGAGTGCGATCCAGGATGGCCTTGAAACGATGCATAACACCTCTCCCTCTAGCAGGTCTATTGGGTAGGACGGGGCTTGGGCCATGCTCTCAAGCCCAGTCTATGCCGGCCTGCATTGAGGGATGCTCTCAGTTCTGCGTTTAACGGGGCGGCACATAGAAAAATGCCGACCGAGGTGAGTTTCTTTCACCCCGGTCGGCTTTTTTGTGCTTTACGTAGAGGATACTACGCTTCAGCGAGATGCATGCGTCCGTTGCTGCGCACGCTTACGCGGTCGTGCTCTTGCAGTTTGAGTTGCTGAACGCGGAATGCCACATACGCGATAATCTCGCTCTCCAATTGCTCGCGACCATGCGGCGTCAACTCCCGATCCTGCAGCGCGTTGGCGACCGACTGGATGGCCGGGTGCGCCAGCGAGATGCCGCTCTGCTCGACGATGCGCGCCAGGTCGCCTTCCGGTAGGTGCTGGGCGCTGGCGAGCAGCCGATCCGTATCCTCGGGGCTGAGCTTCATCGCCCGCGCCAGGTTCATGACGACCTTGCGCGAGGGGCGGCGCTCGTCACGCTCGAGCCGCGCAATGTAGCTCCCATTGACCCCAATCGCCTCCGCCAATTCCTTCTGCGTCAGGCGATGCTTCAGCCGCATATCCTTCAGCAGGTGTCCAAACGAACTCAGCATTCTCATGTCCTCCTTGCGACGGCGGGAGGGCGCTGCTTGGCTTTCTAACCATCCCTTCCCGCATTCCCTTTAACATGTCGTACAGGCCGGATCAAACGTATCGAGAACCTCGGACACCGACCAACCGCGGCCAACGAGCGACCGGCGCAGGCGGGCCCGTGCATCGAACACTAGTTTATAGAGAGCATTCTGCGTCGTCGCCAGCTTCTTGGCGACTTCGGCCACCGGGCGCCCGTCGACGACAATCGCGATCAGCGCCTCGCGCTGGCGGGCCGTCAGGTCCTTGTCCAGCGCCGTCCGCACCGCACTCCAGGCCTGGGCGCGGGCGGCCATGCGGTCGGGGCCGGCCTGGCCAGGCTCGGTCAGGAACTGCCCCAGTTCGCCATCCTCGGCGTGGTCGGGCGTGGCATCCAGCGAGACGTTGCGCCAGCGGGCGCGGCGCAGTTCGGCGGCGGCAGCGTGGACGGCGAACTTGCCCGCCCAGGTCGTGAACCGGCTCTCGCCACGGAACGAGTCGAGATGATGGATGACGCGGACGATGGCATCCTGGACAATATCCTCGCTCAACTGCCGCCGCTCGGCGTCGTCCAGCCCTCGCAGGTGGCTCTCGCGGCGCTGGAGATAAAAGTCCGTAGCGCGCGACAGATGGGCGCGCAAATCATTCAGAGCCGCGGCCTGCTGCGGTCCACTGGCTCGCAAGTCCTCAATCCACTCTGCATTCGTTCGTGCCAACATAATACTCTCTTTTCTTTACCTATCTGTCACTTAGCTGCGCGCTGCATACCCTTTGCAGAGAGTATTATACAACGATGTACAAACTTTGTCAAGTGTTTTGACGCCTTTTTTGTTGCCAGTTGGGGGAAATTCCCAAAATTGTCCGGTCTTGGCGTCCAGTGGCTCCTCATATAGAATACAACAGGACTATTTCAAACCCCATTTCGTCATTGAGGACTCATGTTCATTGACTATACCCTGGCCATGCCCAGACCGGCGAGCCACCTATTCGACGTCACCGTGACCGTCGCCGAGGCCGCCACGCCGACCGCCGAGCTCGTCTTGCCCGTCTGGCTGCCGGGCTGGTACATCGTCCGCGACATGGCCCGCCACGTCCAGGAGTTCGCCGCCGAGACCCTGGCCGGCCGGCCTCTCCCCTGGTTCAAGGTCGACAAGTCGCGCTGGCGGGTCGAGAACGGTGGCGGGGGCTTTCGTGCCCGCTACCGTGTCTATGCCAACCAATTGGCTGTCTTCGCCAGCCACCTGGACGACACGCACGGCTTCTTCAACGGGACCGACGTTTTCATGTACCTCGATGGGGCCAAGGAGCAACCCTGCCGCCTGACCATCGAGCCGCCGCCCGACCACGGCTGGCAGGTCACCATCGCCCTGGACCGCGACGCCGAGAACCGCTTTGTCGCCCCCAACTACGATGTCCTGGTGGACTCGCCGGGTGAGGTCGGTACCCACCGCCTGTTCACGTTCGAGGTTGACGGCGTCCCGCACACCATCGCCCTCTATGGCCACGGCAACGAGGACCCCGCCCGGCTGACGCAGGACGTGGCGCGCATCGTCGCCCAGGCGCGCGAGGTCGTCGGCGTCCGCCCCTACCCGTACTACATCTTCTTCCTGCACCTGACCGACAAGGGCACGGGGGGGATGGAGCACGCCCTGTGCAGCGTCAACCACCGCTCGCGCTTTACCTTCCAGCCCGAGCGCGAGTACGAGAAGCTGCTCAGCCTGCTCTCCCACGAGTTCTTCCACGTTTGGAACGTCAAGCGCATCCGCCCGACGACGTTTGGCCCCTTCGACTATACGCGGGAAATCTACACGCGGTTGCTGTGGGTCATGGAGGGGGCGACCAGCTACTACGACGACCTGATCCTGCGCCGCGCCGGGCTGATCCCGCCGCGCCGCTACCTCGATCTGGTCAGCGAGAGCATCCGCGAGTTGGAAGGCAATCCCGGCCGCCATTTGTTCAGCCTCACCGAGTCGTCGTTCGACACCTGGCTGAAGATGTACCAGAGCCACGAGAACTTCCTCAACAGCCGCGTCTCATTCTATCTCAAGGGCGAGATCGTCCACCTCCTGCTGGACCTGGAGATTCGCCACCGCACCGACGGAGCGCGCTCGCTGGACGACGTGCTGCGCCGCCTGTGGGCCGACTACGCCCAGCACGGCCAGGGCTTTCCGGAGGCGATGTACAAGCCGGTGGTAGAGGCAGTGGCGGGGTCGAACTTCGATGACTTCTGGGCGCGCTACGTCGACGGGACTGCCGAGCTCGATTTCGATACCGCGCTGGCCTACGCGGGCCTGCGGCTGGTGCGGGGCTACAAGTGCGACCGCGAACGCGACAAGGATACCTACGGCCTGCCCGGCGCCGAGCGCGGCCACCTGGGTGTCCTGACCCGCGATGACCACGAGCGGGTGGTGGTCCAGTCAATCCTGACGGGGACGCCGGCCGCCACCATCGGGCTGGCCGCTGACGACGAGATCATCGCTCTCGACGGCTTCCGCCTCACGCCCGCCACGTTCCAGGCGCGGCTCAACGAGCGGCGCGCCGGCGAGACGGTCACGCTGACCTTCTTCCGCCGCGACGAGTTGGTCCAGCGGCCGGTGACGCTGGCCCAACGTCCGCCCGACGACTACCGTCTCGAACCGCTGCCCGACGCGACTGACAAGCAGCAAGCCTTGTACCATGCCTGGCTCGGCGCGCCTTGGGAGCCGCCGACGAAGGCTCAATAAACCAGGCCTGACAGGTCTCCAAGACCTGTCAGGCCTTTTAAGCAAGCATCTCTGCCACGCCCAGCCACCCCAACCAGGCGTGCGCGGGGTCCGAGGCGAGGGCCACAGTCCGCCAGGCCGCGCCGCGACAGAAGCCTGCTTCGGCCAGTCGGGCATCGAGTTCGTCGGCGTGGTAGTAGGCGAAAAAGCGGCGCGCCGCGCCCCGCGTCTGCCAGGCCTCGCCGTCGCCCTCCTTCAGGCTGACGAACAGCGCGCCGCCCGGCCGTAGCAGCCCATGAATGGCGGCTAGTATCCCAGGCAACTCGGCTTTGGGGAGGTGGAGCAGGGAGGCGCACGCCCACACGCCGTCCAGGCTATCGGACGCGATGGGCAGGGCGCGCATGTCCCCCAGGATCAGGGGAACCGGCGCGCCCTCAGACGATAGGCTGGCGCTGGCGCGGCCGATGCGGCCTACCGAGCGATCCAGCCCGACGGCGCGGAAGCCGTCGGCCCGCAGACGCCGCGCCGCCCACGCCGAGCCGCAGCCCAGATCGAGGACGCGTCCGCCGGGCGGGAGCAGGGCGCAGAATGCCTCACGCTCGCGCGGCAGGTCCGTGTCAGCCGTTGGATCAGGCAGGTGGTCGTCGTAGGCGGCGAGCGTCGGGTCGATCGTCACCCTGGCTTATAGTCCCAGTTTCTTGCGCCGCGCCGCCAGTTGCTCGTCAATGGTCCCCTTCTCCAGCAGGTCGTCCAACTGGGTCTCCAGGCGGCTGGCGTCCATCTCGGCCTGGGCGTTGGCGACGTCCAGGCGCTTCTGGACCTGGTCGCGCATGTCGTCCAGCCCGGCCGTCTCGGTCGTCAGCGTCCCAACCTGGCGCACGGCCTTGTTGGCCGCTTCCTTGGACTTCGCCAGTTGCAGCATGGCGAGCAATTCCTCGCGCTGCTGGCGGACGTCGGTCAGCTTGGCTTCGAGCTTGAGCTTCGCCCCTATGAGCTTGTCAAACTCGGACTTCTGCGCCGTCGCCTGGTCGCCGTAGCTCTTCGCCAGGCGCGAGATGGTGTTGTAGCGGCTCTGGGCCGCCTCGGCCAGATCGTTCTTGCCCTGGCTCAGCGCCAGGTCGATCTGACGGTCCAGTTCGCCCAGTTGGCGCGTGTAGTCGTCGTGCTTACGCTGCAGGGTCTTCGCCTCGCCGCCCACCGTCGCCGCCGCGTCCTCCAGCGCGTCCAGGTTGTCCTCCATACGGCGGATATACTCGTCCAGGACGGCCGGGCTGTTGGCGCGCAGGGCGCGGTCGATGAGGGCGTTCACATTGGCGGTGATTAGCATCCCCACTCGGTCCAGGATAGACTCAGCCATCGCTTCTCTCCTCTAGCAGGGTCAGACGCCGCTTATGCGGCGCGTTGTATAGTCTACCACGCATCGGCCTCGCCTGCCCAACACCGCGCCGACAGATACCAAACAGGCGCGAAGGGAGTATAATTGGCGCGGAGGTCCATATGGGACACTGGCTGAGACGGCGGGGTTGGGGGGGACCCGCCACGTGGCTCGTCGGCATGGTATTATTCGGTATCGGGTTCGGCCTGGCGTGGGCGCAGCGCGCCTGGGCCGCGCCACCGCCTGCCCCTCTCTCCGCCCCCCACGTCGCGCTGCCCGCCTCAGGGGCGTCTTCCCTGGGCGACAATCTCCTCGTCAACCCCGACTTTGAAGATGGCTTCAGCCAGCGGGAGGACGGCGCGGTCAACGTCGCCGTCGGCTGGCAGCCCTGGTATCTCTTTGACCGGGGTCAGGAGTATGAGCGCCGCCCAGAGTGGAGCCGCGAGAACTTGTGGCTGCCGTCTATCCGCGTCCTGCACGGCGACTTCGGTCAGAAGGTGTTCAACACCTGGGCCGTCCACAACGCCGGCATCTACCAGAAGGTCTACGACGTGCCGGTCGGCGCGACGCTGGAGTTCTCGGCCTGGGTCCAGGTGTGGAGCAACGAATGCGACAACATCTGCGTCTCGCCGACGGACAAGGCCAAGGGCTGCCGCGGTCTGACCAACGGCGACTACTACGTCTACGTCGGCATCGACCCCTACGGCGGGGCGCCCGTCAGTCGCAACCTGCCCCTGCCGTCGACGATTGTCTGGTCGGACACCCAGCCGCCGGTCTACGACCGTTGGGTCCGAGTGGCGGTGCGGGCCGTCGCCCAGGCCGATCATGTGACCGTCTTCACGCGCAGCAACCCACGTATCCCCGTCAAGCACAACGACTCGTACTGGGATACCGCCGAGTTGCGGATTGTCACGCTGGATAGCCCATCGACAGTGGGCGTCGCTCAGGCCACACCACAGCCCGCCGTCAGTGCCCCACAGCCGACGGCGACGCCCGACTACGGCCCGACGCTGACGCCCTCGCCCACGCCGACGCCCGCCGCGAGTGTCAAAGACGGACCGGCTAAAGGGTGCTGGGAGGGGTTGACCAACGGGGGGTTGGAGAGCGCCGAAGGCTGGCAGTTCGGGGCGGGGGCGGGGCTGTCGGGCGAGCGGGTGCGCGAGGGTCAGTCGGCGCTGCGCCTGAGCAGCCTGACCGAGACGGCGGGTGGTCAGGCTGACGCCTTCAAGACGGTTTACTTGCCGCCCGACGTCAGCCGCGCGACGCTGCGCTTCTGGGGGTGGCGAAGCGCCACAGCTTCCCCGACGGGGCCGGGGGCGGGCGCGAGCGTGCCCGACGTACCGGGCCAGAGCGTCGTAGTCGAGGACCTGACAGGGGTACCTGTCGCCTGGGCCATGCGCCCCAGTCGGGGCGACGACCAGGGCTGGCGCGGCTATGAGTTGGACCTGACGCCCTATCGCGGGCGCAACCTCCGCGTCCACTTCCGTGTCGCTTCCGTGACCGGGGACGCGCTCCGCCTCGACGTCGACAACGTGAGCGTCGAGCTGTGCCGCCCGAACACGACCAAGGAGCGCGAGCGCCAGCAGAACAGCATCGCCCCCCGTCCCGAGACGCTCCAGGCAGGCGGCAGCGGGGTCCGCTTGGGCTATCTGCGCTTCAGCCAGACCCAGCCCGCGCTGCCGGCCTTCCCGTCTGACTGCGACCCGGTCGGGTTCGAGTTCGCCCAGTTCGAGAACTTTGGCGCAGCGGTGAACCTAGACAGCTGGACGCTGGCCGACGCCGAAGGCAATGTCTACACCTTCCCGTACTTCGTCATGCCGCCAGGCTACCGAGTGCGCGTCTGGACGGGGTCCGGCCCCGACTTCGTTGGCGGCCAGGTCGCCGACCTGTTCGCGGGCTTTGGCGGCGAGTTGTGGGGCGACCGGCACGACACGCTGACGCTGCGCGACAACGCGGGCCGCGTCGTCACGACGTTTAGCTACGCCTTGCCCGACTGAACCGGCGAGCGTCACGCCGAACGGAGTAAAGCATCTGCTTTGGGCGCGTTGGCAGAGGAGACCCCTCACTTCGTTCGGGGTGACAGTCGATTGCCCTACAGTTCCCGCCGCTCGAAGCTATAGGCGGCGAGGGCCAGCATCACGACGATCCACAGCGCCGTCCAGATCAGGTAGGGCGTGGTGGGCGGCGCGGTGACGAAGAAGGGGTTGGCGGCTAGGCCGGGCGGCGCCTGCGACACCAGCGCCAGGAAGGCCGCCGGCTCCAGGTGGTACATCGCGCCGCGCCACAGGCCGTCGGTGGGCAGCAGCAGGCTCGACACGACGCCGACGTTCGTCACCGTCTGGTTCTGGAAGGCCGCGCCAAAGCCACCCGCCACGCCCGCCATCCACGCCGCGCCGAACAGGACGACGGCCACGATGCCGCACGCCAGCGGCCCCAGGCGCGTGCTGCCTAGCAGCGCCAGCGTCAGCAGGACGACACCCTCGGCGGCGATGTAGGCAACGGCGGTCCAGGGATAGGGCGGCAGATAGTCGCCAAAGAAGCGCGTGATGGCGTACTCGATGCCGCACAGGGCAATGGTGTAGAGGACGATGGCCCGAGCCAGGGCCA
>CAZLBQ010000054.1:0-18217 GCA_964557745.1 uncultured Anaerolineales bacterium | reverse complement strand
GAGACGTTCGACATCGTCATCCTCAACCGCTGCGTGCAGTTCTTCGCCGACCCGGTGGCTTATGTCGCCCAGGCCCGCCAGCGCGTGGCCCTCGGTGGGCGGCTCATCGTCACGGGCTTGCCCGTGTTCCGTGACCCCCGCCATAAGGTCGTCGGCGTCCAGGCGTTACGCCAGTCGCTTCAGGAGCACGGGCTTGACTTCTTCAAACCCATGAAGGGCTATCTGGACGAGGGGGATGAGGTGGGGCTGCGTAGGCTGGGCCTGACGCTCCACCCCTATCCCCAACTGCGGCTGGCGAATCTGCGCGCCCGCTTCGACCGCCAGCGTCCCCGCCATCTCTACGGCGTCTGGGAGGCGGCGTGACCCGCTATCTCGACCTGGAAGCCGACCTGGACGGGGTGTTCCTCCATCCGGGCGGCCCAGAGCTGACCGCCGTGCTGCTCGACCGCCTGGGAGCCGCCCCTGGCCGCCGCTGGCTTGAGGTCGGGTGTGGCGTCGGCGCGACGACGGCGCTGGCGGCGGGTCGGGGCGTCCATGTCGTGGCGCTGGACCGCTCGCCGCCGATGTTGGCGGCCGCCCGGCGGCGCCTGGCAAGCCAGGGCGTCCTGAACGGGGCGCATCTGCTCCGCGCCGACGCGGCGTGTCCCTTGCCCTTCCCCGACGCCGTGTTCGACGCCGTCTATGCCGAGTCGGTCGTCGCGCTGCTGCCCGTCGGCGCTGTCCTGGCCGAGTGCGCCCGCGTGCTGCGGCCGGGTGGACGGCTATGCCTGACGGAGCGGATCTGGAAGCCGGGGGTATCCGCAACCCAGGCGGCCCAAGTCAACGCCCTGTCGCTGGACCTGTTTGGCCTGCCCGCTGCGACGCCGACCCCGCTGGACCGCGCGGGCTGGCGGGACCTGATGGCGTCGGTCGGGCTGGTCGTGGCCGAGGCGACGCCCGTCGATGACCTGCTGCCGCCGCGCCGTGAGACAGTGTACCTGCGGCGGCGGGTGGGGCGCGCCCGCCGCTACCTGGCCGACCCGCGCCGCGCCTGGCGCTCGCTGCGCTTCAAGGTCGGGCGGCGGCGCTACGAGGCCGCCTGGCGCTACCTCGAGAGTTACCTGTTCGTGGCCGACAAGCCGCTATGAAGAATGCGCTGCTCCTGTTCGCCTTCGCCCTGGCGTTGCGCGTCGCCGTCGCGGTCGTCTGGCGCTTCGACGGCCTGTACGGCCAGGATGCCTACGCCTACTACGATCAGGCGGTCGCCATCGCGCGCAGCTTCCCCCTGATCCGCCCCCCGGCCGATTTCTTCTGGCCCAACGGCTACCCGCTGCTGGCCGCCCTACTGATGCTCGGCGTCGGCCAGACGGCGCTCGCCGCGCAACTGGCGAGCCTCCTGTGCGGCGCGGCCCTGTCGCCCCTGGCCTACGGGCTGAGCGTCGCCCTCTTCCGCGACCAGGGCCAGCGCGCGGGCGTCGTTGCCGGGCTGATCCTGGCGGTCGCCGGCCAGCCCATCCTCTCGTCGGTCAGCGCCATGTCCGACATGCCGGCCCTGTTCTGGACCATGCTGGCGCTCTGGCTAGTGGTCAGGGGTCAGGGGCTAGGGGCTAGGGGCCAGGGGCCAGGAGAGGGGGAGCGCCAGCGAGTACACAGCAGGCAGGACGCAATACGCGACATGCAATACGCAACACGCATCACGTTTCACGCTTCACTTGACACTCCGCCTTCCGCCTTCCGCCTTCTGCCTTCTGCCTTGCTGGCCCTCGCAGCCGGCCTGTGCCTGGGCCTGGCGGCCATCACGCGCTGGCTGACGCTGCTGCTGGTTCCCGCGTGCGTCCTCTACATCATCACCCGGGCGAAAGGGTGGCGCGAAGCAGCGCGCGACCTCGTGGCGATGGCGCTCGGCGGCGCGGTCGCCGTTGTGCCGCAGTTCTGGCTGAGCCTGAACCGCCCCGACAGCCTGCTCCACCACTGGCTGTTGGGCTGGGCGCCCGCCAACTTCCTGCGCCGCCAGTTCGAAACGCTCGATGGCGTGGCGACGTACCGCGTGCCCGTCGCCGTCTACAACCTGGAGCCGCTGGCCCACCCGGCCTTTCTGTTCCCCCTGCTCGGGCTGGCGGCGCTGTGGGGCACATGGCGGCTGGCGCTGCGGCACGCCTGGCCCGCGCTCATTGTGCTGCTCGGCTGGTGGGGGCCGTTCTACCTGTTCCTGGCCGGTATCCCCTACGAGAATTTCCGCTACGGCCTCATCCTGTATCCGCCCCTGGCGCTCCTGGCGGGGTACGGCGTGGCCGACCTGTGGGATACGCGCTGGCGTGGGCTGGTCAAAGCGGGGCTCGCCGTCTCCCTGGCCGGGATGCTCATGTGGGCCGTCCCCATGCTCAACAGCTTCATCACGACGCAGAACGGAAGCAAGGCGCTGGCGGCCAAGGTGGCCGAGGCGGTCCCCGCAGACGCCACTTTAGTCGCGCTGGGACTGACGGCGACGCTGCGCCACTCGACCGAGTTGCGCGTCATCGAAATCTTCAATGAGACGCCCGACACGCTGCGGACGACGGTCTGCGGCCAGCCGCGCGTGTACGCCTTGCTCGACGTCGCCAATGTCGAGGGCCAGTGGGCCGGCCGCTCGCCGCAAACCGCCTACCACTGGCTGCGCGACGGTCCGGGTGTCCAGCCCGTCGGCCAGTTTGGCCCGTACACGTTGTTCAAGGTAGGGCAGACGTGCGGGTAGCGTGGGTCGTGCCGGGCTTCAGCGCTGACGAGGGCGACTGGTGCATCCCGGCCCTGCTCGACCTGGCGCGTGTGCTGGCCGAGCGCGTTGACCTGCATATCTTTGCCCTCCGCTACCCTCACCGCCAGGGCGCTTACCGTGTCCACCGCGCCACGGTCACGGCCTTCGGCGCGGCGACGGGACAGGGGGGGCGCTCGGCGCGCCTGTGGGGCGACGCCCTCGCCGCTATCCGCGCCGAGCACCGCCGCCGCCCGTTCGCCGTCGTCCATGCCTTCTGGGCCGGTGAAACGGGCCTCGTCGCGGCGGTGGCGGCCCGCCTCATCGGCTGCCCCTGCCTTGTCCACCTGGCGGGGGGCGAACTGGCGGCCCTGCCCGACATCGGCTATGGCGGCTGGCTCACCTGGCGCGAGCGCCTCAAGACGCAACTCGCCCTGTCCCTCGCCACCCGTATCACCGCCGGCTCGGAATGGCTGCTGAGCCAGGCGCGGGCCACGCTGCCCGCCCGCTATCATACCCGGCTCAGCCTGGCCCCCCTCGGCATCGACCCCGTCCGCTTTCACCTCCCGCCCACCCCCTACCCTTCCCATTTCCCCTCTCCTCCGCCTTCTCCGCTGCGCCTCCTCCACGTCGCCTCGCTCAGCCCCGTCAAGGACCACCCGACGCTGCTGCGCGCCCTGGCCCTCGTTCGCGCGGGCGGCGTAGACGCCAGGCTAGACCTCGTCGGCGGCGCGCCGCACGCGGCGTATGCGGCCCACTTGCAGCGCCTCGCCGCTGATCTCCATGTGGGCGACGCTGTCCGCTGGCGCGGCGCGGTCAACCACGCCACGCTCCCCGCCGTCTACCGCGCCGCCGACCTCCAGGTGCAAAGCTCGCGGCACGAGGCCCAGGGCATGGCCGTGCTGGAAGGCGCGGCGATAGGCTTGCCGTCTGTCGGCACGCGCGTGGGCGTCCTGGCCGACCTCGCCCCGGACGCCGCCCGCGCCGTGCCCCCGCGCGACCCGCACGCCCTGGCTGAAGCCATCGCCGCGCTGGCCGCGCCCGTCGCACGCCTGGCCCTGACCGACGTGGCGCAGCGCCGGGTCCTCGCCGCCTATACGCTTGAACAGACCCTGGACAAGAGCCTGAATTTCTATGCTGGCACGCTTCTTGCCAATACGAGTACTAATAACGCTTTGTGTCATAAATAGGACACAGCGGGCCACGCTAGACAGGCCTGACCCCAAGCGCTAACATCACGGAGGACATCCATGATCGCGGAGCCGGTCGCGCTTACAGAGCGCGCGCTTCATGCTGCCCAGGAACTGGTCACCAAGCCGGTCTCTTCCAATGGGCGTACTACCCGAGTTCCTTTCGCCCTGTTCGCTCCCTACAACGAGAGCGTCCAGTTGATGGGCGAGTTCAACAATTGGCAGTTGCAGGACATGACGAAGGATGACAACGGTTGGTGGCATCTCGACCTCGACCTACCCGACGGTGAGTACCGCTACAAGTTCCACGTCAAGTCCGTCAGCCCGTTCTTCGCGGGCCAGTGGGTGGACGTTGGCGACCCGCGCGCTACGCGCGTCGACGCCTACGCCAATGAGGCCAGTGTCATCCGCATCGTCGACGGCCAGATCCGCCAGGACGATTACCAGTGGCAGCACGACGACAAGCCGCTGCCGCTGGACAACGAACTCGTCCTCTACGAGTTGCACGTTGGCAACTTCAGCGGCGAGGAAGGTCAGAGCGGGACGTTCGACGGCGTGCGCGAGCGGCTGGACTATCTTACCGGCCTGGGCGTCAACGCCCTGGAATTCATGCCGCTCAACGAGTACCCGGGCGACGCTTCATGGGGCTACACGCCCCGCTTCCCCTTCGCGCCCGAGTCGGCCTACGGCTCGACGGAGGCGCTGAAGCGGCTGATTGACGAGTGTCACGCGCGCGGCGTGCGCGTCATTCTGGATATGGTGTGGAACCACATGGACAGTGGCGCGCCGCTGGCCCACATCGATCACAACTACTGGTTCTACGAGGAGAACCCGGACGAAGAGGGCAACCGCTTCGGCCCCAAGTTCAACTACCTGCACTGGGACGAGAATCTGGGTCTCAACCCGGCCCGCGAGTACGCCCGCGCCTGCATCTTCCACTGGATCGATGAGTATCACATCGACGGCATTCGCTTCGACGCGACGTACCTCATCAACAACTTCGAGGTCCTGGGCTGGCTGCGCGACCAGATCAAGGGGAAGGTGGACTTCAAGCCGTTCATCTTGATCGCGGAGCACATTCCCAACGACCCGGCCATCTGCCCGCCGACCGGTCCGATGGACGCGTCGTGGCACGAGTCGTTCTACTGGAAGATGCAGGACCTGGCCGACAACAACCCGGTCAACATCGAGGAGTTGGTCGCCGTCCTCAACCCGTGCGACGAGGGGTTCCAGGGCGCGGTCAACGTGGTCAACTACACCACTAACCACGACCACGAGCGGCTGATTCGCACCCTGGGCGACAAAGGCATCTTCGGCCCCGAGGCCTTCCGCCGCTTGAAGCTCGCCGAGGGCCTGCTGCTGACGACGCCGGGTATCCCGATGCTGTGGATGGGCAGCGAGTTTGGCGAGTACGAGGAGAAGACGCTCGCGGCGCGCAAACTGCACTGGGAACTGCTCCAGAACCCCGACAATGCCGGTCTGTTCGACTTTGTCAAGGGCCTGACGCTGCTGCGCAAGACGTGCTCGGCGCTGGCAACCAACAGCGCCGAGATCGAATTCCTCGTCGCCGACCAGGAGCGCCAAGTGCTTGCCTTCAAGCGCTGGAGCGACCGCGGCGACGGCTGTGTAGCCGTCATCGTCGCCAACCTGTCGGACACGTTCCTGGGCGAGGTCGAGGTTCCCAACTGGCCGGGCGACGGTCAGTGGCACGAGTGGGTCAACAACTACGACGTCCACGTCGAGGGCGGCGTGCTGCGCGACCAACTCGCCGAGAGCGAGATCAAGGTCTACCTCAACCAGTGGTCGTAGCTTAGTCTGCATGGGTCATACCGAACGCAGTCAGGCATCCGCTCTGCCAACGCTCTCAGAGCAGACCCCTCACTGCGTTCGGGGTGACCGTCGAAACGTCTGCGCCAGACGTGCGCTTGACAACAAACAGACCCGTCAGGTCTCTCTGACCTTTCGGGTCTGTCTGTTTTGAGCGAGAAACGCCACTCTGCCCCGCGCTTCGTTGACCTTTCCCCCCATCCGGCGTAAGCTTTACCCGGTTGCAAGTTGCAGGTTGCAGGTTGCAGGTTAAAGGTTGTACGCAGCACGCAGCCGACGACCCTTCTCACGTTTCACGCAGCACGTTTCACGTACCCATGTCTATTCTCACCTTCCACAACCTCAGCCAGGCCTACGGCGCGTTTGACGTGTTCGTCGGCCTGTCAGGCAGCGTCCCCAACGACGCCAAGATTGGCCTCGTCGGCCCCAACGGCATCGGCAAGACGACCTTGCTGCTCATCCTGGCCGGCCTGAGTCAGCCTACCAGCGGCAGCGTCCACATGGCGCGCGGCAAGCGTCTCGGCTACCTGCGCCAGGAGGCGATGGAGGCCTTCGCCGACAGCGACAACACCGTCTACGGCGAGATGCTGACCGTCTTCGCCGACCTGCGCGCCCAGGAGGCGCGAGTGCGCGCCCTCGAAGAGCGGCTGGGCGCGGGCCACGTTTCTGACGAGGTCATGGCCGAGTACGCCGAGGCGCAGCACGCCTTCGACGTAGCGGGCGGCTACGAGTACGAGGCGCTCATCGAGCAGACGCTCAAGGGCCTGGGCTTTGGCCCCGGCCTGTGGGACATGCCACTCCGCCTGTTAAGCGGCGGCCAGAAGACGCGCGCCCTGCTCGCCCGCCTGCTCCTGGAGAAGCCCGACCTGCTCATCCTCGACGAGCCGACCAACCACCTGGACGTCGACGCCATCGAGTGGCTAGAGAACACGCTCCGCGTCTGGGAGGGGGCCATCCTCATCGTCAGCCACGACCGTTACTTCCTGGATAAGGTCGTCAACCGCATCTGGGAACTCAACCGGCGCAGCATCGAGGAGTATCGCGGCAACTACAGCGCCTACGTCGAGCAGCGTCAGGCGCGCTGGGAGCACGCTCAGAAGCTCTACGAGCAGGAACGCGAGCGGATGGAGAAGGAACTCGACTACATCCGCCGCAACATCGCCGGCCAGAACTCCGACCAGGCCATGGGCCGGCTGCGCCGTCTCAGCCGCCAACTGATCGCGCTGGAAGAGTTTGGCATCGTCGCCGTCCAGAACAAGAACTGGGCCGAACTGGCCGAGATGCGCGGTGGGGGCGTCAACCGCGTCCTGACCCCAGACGAGGCTGCGCAGAAGATGGGCGAGTTTCGCCCGGCCTCGCGCCCGCCGCGTCTCAACCTACGCCTGAAGACGAGCCTGCGCGGCGGGGATGTCATCCTGCGCGCCCGCGACCTCCAGATTGGCTACCCGGGCTACCCGCTGTTCTGGGCCGATGACCTGGAACTGCGGCGCGGCGAGATCGCCGCCCTCATTGGTCCCAATGGGTCGGGCAAGACGACCTTCCTCAAGACGGTCCTGGGCGACCTGCCGCCTCTGCACGGCACGGTTGGCCTGGGCGCGAACCTCAAGGTGGGCCTGTTCACCCAGGTGCACGATGACCTCAGCAGCGACGCGACCGTCCTGGACGAGATCTATGGGCGCACCCAGTTGACGCTGGGCGAGGCGCGCAGCTACCTGGCGCAGTATCTCTTCCGCGGCGAGGACGTCTATAAGCCTACGAGCGCGTTGAGCGGCGGTGAGCGGGCACGGCTGGCCCTGGCCATCCTGGCCCTGGCCCACCCCAACGTTCTGCTCCTGGACGAGCCGACCAACCACCTCGACATCCCGGCCCAGGAAGTCTTGCAAGAGACGGTCGAGGAGTTCCAGGGCACGACCCTGCTCGTCTCCCACGACCGCTACCTCATCGACCGCCTGGCGACGCAGATCTGGGAGTTGCGCGACGGGCAGTTGACGGTCTTCCGTGGCACGTACCAGGAACTGCTGGCCGAGCGCGAGCGCCAGGCCGCCGAGGCGCGCCAGGCGCGGCTGGAGGAGCGAGCTGTCGCGCGGGAGACGCGGGGCAACGGCGCGGCCCAGGAGAAAGAGGCCCGCAAGCGAGCCGAGGCCGTGGCGCGTCTGGAAACGCAGATCTACGACCTGGAGATGCGGCTGGAGCAACTCGGCCACGACGTTCAGGCGGCGGCAGAGGTCAACGACTTCGAGCGCGTCCGCGACCTGGGCGCGGCGTACGACACTGTCCAGGCCGAACTGGACAAGCTATTGGAGGAGTGGGGGGCGCTGGCGTGACGCTTCGACGGTCATGCCGAACGGAGTGAGGCATCTGCTCTGCCAACGTTTCCAGAGGAGACCCCTCACTGCGTTCGGGGTGACCGTCGAGGGGCCTATGTCATCGGAGCGGCGCCTGAGTGTGAAAAACTTCATAGTGTCTATGTGAAATCGCTCGTGGTCACGGCGAGGCGCATGGGCTAGAATCGAGGGACCAGGGGGGCGGACGGAGAGTACTATGATGTCCGATGTTGCTTGGTTCCCAGTCGAGACATCCCGGCCCACCATGCCAGCCGACGCTGTCGATGCGCCGGTGCTTGTCTGCCTGCTCGGACCGTTTCGCCTGCTCAAGCGCGGGCAGCCTGTCGCGCTGGGCAGCGGCGGCAAGACCGAGGCCCTCTTGAGTGCCCTCGCACTGCCCGGCGGTCGCCGCCTGACGCGCGCTACCTTGCTCTCCCTCCTCTATCCCGACCAGGACATCGCCCTGGCGGGGCAGGCCCTCAATAGCCTGGTCTATACCCTCAAGAAACGTCTCGCCGACGCCCTGGCCGGCGCGCCCCCCGTCCTGCACGACGATGGCGGCTACTGGCTCAACGTCGAGGCTGGTGTGGCGACGGACGTCGCAGCCTTCGAGAGCCACGCGGCGTGTGGCGACCAGGCAGCCCGTCTCGGTTGCATGGACATGGCGGCGCTGCACTACCACCGCGCCGCCGCCCTCTATCGCGGCGACCTGGAAGCTGCCTCCGACCTGTGCGCGGTCGTCGAGCGCGAGCGTCTCCGCATCCGCTGCCTCACCTTGCTGGCGCGGCTGGCCGACCTGCACTTCGCCCAGGCTGACTACGCCGCCTGTCTCGAAGACGCCTGGCGGCTGCTCAGCCGCGACCCCTACCGCGAGGACGCCCACCGCCTGGTGATGCAGTGCTACGTCCGGCTGGGCGAGCGCGCCCAGGCCCTCCACCAGTTCCGCCTCTGCCAGGACCTGCTGCGCGCCGAGTTCGACGCGGCCCCCGAACCGGCGACCGTCGCCCTCTTCAACCAGATTCGCGTCGCGCCTGAGTGCGTCTAGGTTTTGATATGAGCGTGGGGCAGTTCAATGGCTGCTTTGGCGCGTAGGGCGGAGCTGCCGCGTGGGGTGAGCGCCAGGGTAGGGCTGTCGGAGCCGACGAGGCGCAGATAGCCCGCGTCAGCCAGGCCGTCGATCATCTCTTCCAGGCGCGGCTGGCTGAGATGGCCGAGCTTGCCGTACAGCCGGTGCCGCGTCAAGGCGCCCAACGTCGCCGAGCGCGAACCTTTGAGCATCTGGGCCAGCCGCGCCCGCCCGACGTTGTTGGTCAGGCTGCGCACGGCTTCGAGGATGATGAGCAGGGTCCACTCGGCCGTCGATTGGGCCTGGCGTGTCGGCGCGCTGTCGGCCTCGGTTTCGCCCAGGCAGACATCGCAGCACCGCTCGGCCTCAGGCGCGCCCGGGTCGCCAAAGTAGACCAGGATGAAGCGCCGCCGGCACGCCTTCAGCTCCGCGTAACGCACCATCTCGGCCAGCTTGTCGCGCTTGGCGGCGCGGCGCTGTTCGACCTGCGCGGCGGTCTCCGTCAGGTCGATGTCGGCGCCGGGTGACTGGACCTCGAAGCGCATCCAGCCTTGCTCGTCCCCCAAGTGGGTAATGGCGCCGTTGCGCTGCAACTGACTCAACCCGACGCGCAGCTTAACCTCGTTGAGCCGCGAGTGGCGCGCCAGGTCGAAGTCCGACACGCGCGCCACGCCGTCCCGCGCCACCTTCTGGAGCCAGGCCAGCAGGCCGCGCAACTCCTGAGGCGTGGGCGCGTCGTTGTCGATGAACCACTCCTGGAGGGCGCGGTCCTTCGCGGCGTAGAGCAGGATGCAGCGGGCGGGGGCCCCGTCACGGCCCGCCCGCCCGGCTTCCTGGTAGTAGGCTTCAACGGTGCTGGGCAGGCTGTAGTGGACGACGAGACGGATATCCGGCTTGTCGACGCCCATGCCAAACGCGTTGGTAGCGACAATGACCCGCGCCGCCCCACCCATGAAAGCGTCCTGGGCTTGGCGGCGCGTCTCGGCGTTGAGGCCGGCGTGGTAGAAGGTGGACTTCTCGCCGAGGCCGACGAGGTAGGCGTGGACCTGCTCGGCCTCTTTCCGCGTGGCGGCATACACGATGGCTGTGCCAGGGACGCTGTCCAGCAGGTCGCGCAGGTCGCGCAGTTTGGCGGCATCGTCGGGCGTCGGGCGCACCTCGAAGCTCAGGTTGGGGCGATTGAAGCCGGTGACGATGCGAGTAGCGTCGCGCATGCCGAGTTGGGCGATGATGTCGTCCTGCACCTGGGGCGTCGCCGTGGCGGTGAGCGCCACGACAGGCGGGCGGCCGAGTTGCTCGATGAGGCGGCCGAGGGTCAGGTAGTCGGGGCGGAAATCGTGGCCCCACTGTGAGATACAGTGGGCTTCGTCGACGGCGATGCGGTCGATGGTGACACGCTCCAGGGCGCGCAGGAAGGGCCGGTTGCGCAGCCGCTCGGGCGCAACGTACACCAGCCGGTAGTCGCCGCGCGCCATCCGCTCCACCCGTAACCCTTGCTCGTCGCCGGGCAGCGAGCTGTTGATGTACGTCGCCGCGTGGCCTGCGGCGACGAGGCTATCCACCTGATCTTTCATTAAGGCGACAAGGGGGGAGATGACGAGGGTCGTGCCGGAGGAAACGAGGGCCGGCAGTTGGTAGATCAAGGACTTGCCCGCGCCCGTGGGCATCACGACCAGGGTGTCGCGGCCCGCGAGGACGTGCGCAATCGCCTCGGCCTGGCCGGGCCGCAAGGTGGTGAAGCCAAAGTGCCGCTGCAGCGCGGCTGCATCGAGAGACATCATGCGAAGTATAGACCCGTTGAGGCCAGCGGGCAACTTCCCTTACCACACTTTATTGGCCCAACAGGGGGCGGGCCCAGTGGATGGGGACGAGTACGGTCGCGCGGTCGATGCGGCCCAGCCCCAGCCGGTCGAGCGTGGCGCGGCGGAAGATGACCGCCGACACAATGCCGATGACCTCGCCCCGCTCGTTGATGGCGATGCCGCCGCTCGACCCCGGACTGGCGTTGGCGTCGGTGAGGAAGTAGCGCGTGTCGCTGTCGCTGGTCAGGCTGAGTTCGGACAGAATAGTCCCTCGTGTCGTCACCAGCCCACCCTTTGCGGCGCCTGGGTAGCTGAGGGTATAGACGGTGTCGCCCAGCCGGACCGCATCCGAGTCGCCCAGCGGGACGAAGGCGAAGCCGCCGAAGTCCTCGGCCTCGCCGACGCGCAGCACGGCGAGGTCGTGCTCGGCGTCGGTGGCGACGACCCGCGCCCGCAGCGTCCAGTCCTTGAACGGACCGACGCGAATCTCGCGGACCGGATACAGCCGCCCGGTATCGGGGTCGCCGACGACGTGGAAGGCGGTCAGGAAGGTCCGCCCGTCAGTGCCGACCACCGTGCCGGTGCCGCCGGCTGTGAAGCCCAGCAGCGTTTCGACCTCCAGGTTGATGGTCGCGCCGACGGCGCGGTCGAGGAGCAGCTTGTCAATGGCCTTTGGTTCGGGGACCTCGTCGAGGGTTTGCGCCCGAATCAACGGCGGCGGTGCGGCGACGGGAGGCTGGGGCAGGGCGGGCGCCTGGCGGGGCGGCGGGGACGGGGGCAGGGCGCTGCCGGTGCAGTCGGGGATGGTAAGCGTCTGGCCGACGGCGATGAGGTTCGGGTTGGCGATGCCGTTGGCCTGGACCAACGCTCCGACCGTCGTGTTGTAGCGGCGGGCAATGGCGCCCAGCGTGTCGCCGCGCGCTACCACGTAAGTACACGTTTCGGCGGACGGCGCGGCGGCGCTCAGGGCGGGCGTCTGGAGGGCCAGCAGCGTGGCGAGCATAACGGCCATGAGGATAGGAAGCGTTCGGCGCATGGCTCTATCCCTCTAGGAGGCGGCGCAACCCCGCCTCGTCCAGAACGGGCACGCCCAACTGGCGCGCCTTGTCCAGCTTGCTCCCGGCCTCCTCGCCCGCCACGACGTATGTCGTCTTGCGGGTGACAGAGTCGGTCACGCGGCCCCCCTCAGCTTCCAGCAGCGCCTTCGCCTGGTCCCGCGTAAGCGATGGCAGCCGTCCGGTCAGGACGAAGGTCTGTCCCGTCAGCCGCCCGTCGCGGGGCGGCGTCGCCGCCGTCTCGTCGGCAGTCCGCACTCCCGCCACCTGCAGGCGCTGAATGACCGCCTGGTTGTGGGGGCTGGCGAAGAACTCCACCAGGCTCTCGGCAATCTGCGGCCCGAGTCCGCGCACGGTCAGAATGTCCCCTGCCGACGCGCGCATCAGCCTGTCCAGCGAGCCGAACTGGCGCGCCAGCATCTCGGCGATGGTACTCCCCACGTGGCGGATGCCCAGGGCGAAGATCAGCCGCGCCGGCGGGCGGTCCTTCGACTGCTCAATCGACTGGAGGAGGTTATCAACCTTCTTCTCGGCGAATCCCTCCAGTTGGAGCAACGTGTCACGCTGCTCGTGCAGGTGGTAGATGTCGGCCACGTCACGTAGCAGCCCAGCCTCGACCAGTTGCGCCGACACGCGTTCGCCAAAGCCTACAATGTCCATCTGCCCGCGCCCGACAAAGTGCTCGATGTGGCGCACCAGTTGGGCCGGGCAGGCGGTGTTGACGCAGTACGTCGCCGCCTCACCCTCCGGGCGGACGACGGCCTCGCCACACGATGGGCAGACCGCCGGCATGGTCCACGGCGCGGCGTCGGGCGGTCGCAATTCGGGCACGTGGCGTAATACCTGGGGGATGACATCGCCGGCGCGCTTGACGACAACGGTGTCGCCCTCGCGCAGGTCGTTGTCGCGGATGTAGTCGGCGTTGTGGAGCGTGGCCTGGGTGACGGTGACGCCGCCAATCTTGACGGGGTCCATGATGGCGAAGGGCGTCAGGACGCCCGTGCGGCCAACGTTGACGGCGATGCGCCGCAGGACGGTCACGCCCTCCTGCGGCGCGGGCTTGAAGGCGATGGCCCCGCGCGGGGCGTTGCCGACGACGCCTAGCTCCTCCTGGAGCGCCAGCGAGTTGACCTTGATGACGATGCCGTCGGCGTCGTAGTTGAGCGTCGCCTTGCGCTCCAGCCAGGCCTGGCTGAGGCGGATGGCCTCTTCCAGGTCGGCGGCATACTGGCTGTCGCGGTTGACCGGGAAGCCGAGGTCGCGTAGATAGGCCAGCGTCTCCCAGTGGGTGCGCTGGGGCGGCCCGACGACGACGGCGTAGGTGTAGAGCGTCATCGGGCGCGTCGCCGTCACCCGTGGGTCCAGGTTGCGGAGCGCGCCCGCCGCCGTGTTGCGCGGGTTGGCGTAGGGTTCCTGCCCCTGGGCGCGCCGCGTCTCGTTGAGGCGCTCGAAGGCGTCGCGCAGCATCATGATCTCGCCGCGCACGACCAGGCGGGGGGGAACGTGGAGACCCTTCTCCACTCCTTCTGTCAGCGGCACGCGCAGGGGCACGCTCGGCACGGTGCGCAGGTTGTTGGTCACATCCTCGCCCTCGACGCCGTCGCCGCGCGTCGCGCCCAGGGTGAACAGGCCATCGGTGTAGTGCAGGACGACGGTCAGGCCGTCCATTTTTGGCTCGACGACAAAGTCCATGGGCGTGTCGCCCACCAGGCGGCGCATCCGCTCGCCCCAGGCGCGGACCTCGTCGGCCGAGAAGGCATTGTCCAGCGAGAGAATGGGGCCGGGGTGGCGGACCTTGCGGAAGCCCTCGGCGGGCTGGCCGCCGGTGCGGCGCGTCGGCGAGTCGGGCGTCTGGAGTTCGGGGTGCGCCTCTTCCAACTCGCGCAACTCGCGGTAGAGCGAGTCGTACGCCGCGTCGCTGATGACAGGGTCATCCAGCACGTGGTAACGATAGGCATGGAAGGCTAACTGGCGGCGCAAGTCCTCGGCGCGCTGCGCCAGGTCAGGCGTGACGGTTGACACAGATGCGTCCTCTCAACGAAGGCTACGGCCTTGCCCCTCGGCTCGCCGTAAGACAATTGTACCATAGACGGGGCGAGTTGAGAACAGGCGGGCGGGGTTTCTAGCGGCGCGAGGGGTGGCGCAACGTCCAGGCGATGTAGCCCACGACAACCGCCGCCAGGCCGACCAGGAAGGCCAGCGTGAGCAGCGACGGCGTGCCGGGGTTGCCGCCGATGGCCTCGACCAGCGGCCCCACTGTGCGAACGCGCCACGCGACGGCGGTGGGAGTCTGCGAGAGGTAGATCAGGATGGCCAGGGCGATCAGGCAGATGGCGCTCGCCGAGAGCAGCGGCCAGACGATGTCCTGGGCCAGGGGGCCAGCCACGTCATTCACGTGGCTCGACGGCTGGTCGAAATCCGCGAACACCTGGCGGAGGGCGTCCTCGTAGTCGGCGTGTACCTGCCACGTCTGCGTCGCGCCGTGCCAGCGGCGCGCGTCGGGCGGGACGGCGGCGGCCAGGGCGGCGAGAGCGCGAAAGGCGTCGGTGGCCGCGCCCAGGCGCAAGTGATACCACTCGCCGTCGCGACGGACCTCGGCCAGCCGCGCAGCGTTGTGGAGCAACTGCGCGCGCTGCGCGTCGTACGCGGCGCGGCGCGCCGGGTCACGCAGCACGGCGTACGCGTCGTTGAGAGCGCGCATGCGTCCCACGGCGTCCGGCGCGTCGCTCATGTCGGGGTGATACAGACGCGCCAGTTGACGGTAGGCTGCTTCGATGACAGCTTGTTCCGCCTCTGGCGTCACCTGGAGTGTGGTATAATAGTCGGGCAGTGGACGGTGGGCCATAGCCCAATTATAGCATAGCTCAGGGGGGACAGGCTTGCCGCGTGGGACGGTGAGTCGAAAAGGGGGTCTGGGAGGGGGACTCTTGTCTGGTTTCATCGGGCGTGAGACTGAACTGGGGGAACTGAAGGCCTTGTTGGCCGAGACGCGGCTGCTGACCCTGGCCGGCGCGGGCGGCTGCGGGAAGACGACCCTGGCTCGGCGGCTGGCGGAGCAAGTGCAGGGGGACTTCCCCGATGGCGCGACGGTTGTGGAGTTGACCAGCCTCGCCGACCCCTCGCTGGTGGCGCAGGCCGTCGCCAATCGCGTTGGCGTGCGCGAGGCGGTAGGCCGGTCACTGCTGGATGCGGTGGCCGAAGGCCTGGAGGGGAAACGCCTCCTCCTGGTGCTTGACAACTGCGAGCACGTCCTCGACGCGGCGGGGACGCTATGTCGGACGTTGCTCGCCCGCTGCCCGCATCTGCGTCTCCTGGCGACGAGCCAGGAGATGCTGCATATCCGGGGCGAAACGGTCTGGCGCGTCCCCAACATGGCCTGCCCGGACCCACGCCGCCTGCCGCCCCTGGACGTCGTCTGCCAGTACGACGGAGTCCAGTTGTTTGTCACCCGCGCCAGCGCCGCCAACCCTGACTTTGCGCTCACTGAGGACAACGCGCCACTCGTCGCCCAGATCTGCGCCCGCCTCGACGGTATCCCCCTCGCTCTGGAACTGGCAGCGGCCCGCACGCGCGTGCTGTCCCTGGAGCAACTGGCGGACCGCCTGCAAAACGCCCTCAAGCTGCTCAAGAGCGACACGCGCGCCGACGAGCCGCGCCACCAGACCCTGCGCGCCACTCTTGACTGGAGCTACGGCCTGCTCTCACCCGACGAGCAAGCCCTGCTGCGCCGCCTGTCCGTCTTCGCCGGCGGCTTTACGCTCGAGGCGGCCGAGGAGGTCATCGGCGACGCCGCGCCCGCTCCGACGGGCGCGCTGATCCTGCCGCGTGACGACATCCTCGACTTGCTGACGGCCCTGGTCGACAAATCCCTTGTTGTCGTGACGAGTATCGCTACCCAGGCGGCGCGCTACCGCCTGCTGGAGCCGATCCGCCAGTACGGGCAGGACAGGCTGCAGGAAGCGGAGGCCGAAGCGCCGGCCCTCTACCGCTGCCACGCCGAGTACTACCTGAAGCTGGCGGAAGCGGCCGAAGAGCGCGCCGGCCATGCCGACTACTTCACCTGGCTGGCCCGCCTCGAAACCGAGCACGACAACTTCCGCGCCGCCCTTGATCCCCGCCGCGCCCTTTCCGCCGAGGACGACACCCATCTCAAGCTCGTGGGCAGCCTGTGGCGCTTTTGGTGGGAGTATGGCTACATCAGCGAAGGCCGCGAGCGGTTAGAAGCGGCCCTGGCCCGCGCGCCCGATGTGCCGACCTCTGCCCGGGCGCGCGTCCTGCACGGCGCGGGCTTCCTCGCCAAAGAGCAAGGCGACTACCCCGCCGCCGCCGACCACTTCCAGGCCGCCCTCGCCATCCATCAGCAGCGGGGCGATAAGTCCGCCGTGGCGCGCCTGTTGAGCGGGTTGGGGCAGGTCGCCCAGAAGCGCGGCGATTACGATGCCGCGCAAGACTTGTTCGAGCGCAGCCTGGCCTTGCGGCGTGAGTTAGGCGGCAAGGTCGGCATCGCCTCGACCCTCCACGACCTGGGGATTGTCGCCAACTACCAGGCGCGGTTTGCCGAGGCGCGCGCCGCGCTAGAGGAGAGCCTGAGCCTGCGGCGCGAGATTGGCGATCAACCGGGCATCGCCCGGCTGTATAACAGTCTCGGTGAGACGGCGCGCGGGCAGGGCGACCTCGACCAGGCCGAGATGTTCTACGAGCAGAGTATCGCCCTCAGCCGCCAACTCGGCAACCGCGTGGCCTCGCCCTGGCCGCTGCACAATCTCGCCTATGTCGCCCTGGGGCGCGGCGATGTCGCCCGCGCCGCCGAACTGTTCAAAGAGGCGCTGCGGCTCTTCCATGACCAGGGTAAGAAAGAGGGTATAGCCGCTTGCCTGGCCGGAGTGGCGGCGGTGGCCGGCCAATGGGCCGAGTGGGAGCAAGCGGCGCGGCTGTATGGCGCGGCGGAAGCCATCATCGATGTGGTCGGCGTGGTCCTCATTGGCGCGGACCGGGTCGAGTACGAGCCGCGCCGCGCGGCGGTTCAAGCGCAACTCGGCGGGGCGCGCTTCGCGGCGTTGAAGGCCGCCGGCCAGGGCCTGACACTCAAGGCGGCCATCGCGGAAGCGCTCGCCGTCCAGCCCCCGCCGACGCCAGTCGCTGTGCCTCCCGCTGAGTTGTCGCAGCCCCTTGCTGAGACGGCGGAGTTGCGGATTCATGCCTTCGGGACGCCCAGGGTGTATCGCCAGGAGCGATTGCTGACGTCCAGTGACAAGTTCTACGCGAAGGCGCGCGAGATGCTGTTCTATCTGCTCAGCGACGGGCCGCGCACGCGTCAGCAGCTTGCGCTGGACCTGTGGCCCGACGCCTCCGCCGACCAGATTCGCCACTCCCTGCACAATACGCTCAACCAGTTGCGGAGCGCGCTCGGTCGCAATGACTGGATCGGCTACGCCAATGGCGTGTATGCCTTCCGCCGTGAACTGGACGGCGAAGAGGGGCCAGCGTGCGCGTGGGTCGACGTCGATGAGTTCGAGGCGCGTGTCCGCGTGGCCCAGGGCCTTAAGACGCATAATGCCGTCGGGGCCATCGACGTGTTGCGCGCGGCGGTAGCGCTGTATCAAGGCGACTACTTGAGCGGTGAGGTATTCGACTGGGCGCTGGAACGCCAGGAGGAGTTACGCCGGCAGTTCCAAGACGCCGCGCTGAGCCTGGCGCAGCTTCTCTTCGACGCCGAGCGCTACGGCGAGGCCGAGGAGGTCTATCGCCGCGTTCTCAGCGACGATAGTTACCTGGAGGCGGCCCACTGCGGCATCATGCGCTGTCTGGCCCGCCAGGGCGCGCGGCCCCAGGCGCTCCGCCACTACCAGAGCCTTGTCGACCTGCTGCAACGCGATCTGGAAGCCGAGCCAATGGCCGAGACGACGGCGTTGTACGAGCGCATCAAGCGGGGGGAAACGTAGCGGTCCTAAGTGCGGCACTAGGTGCGCTACCAGGCGCACCCCCGCGTAGAATGGAGGCCAGCGGTGTCTACGCCGCAGCACCCAGGCTAAAAGAGGGACACGTGGCCGACTTGATTGATCATGACGATGACCTGCTTCTGGGGCGCGACACAGCGGGCGACGACGCGCCGCCCGCGCCCCAGCCGACTCGCCAACCCAACACCTGACACAGAGGGGGTAGTGATGGCAGACGAAGTCCTGAACAACGAAACAATGGCGTCACAGCAGGCGCGGGCCTCGCAAACGAGCCGCCAGCAGGGAGGCA
>CAZLBQ010000053.1:0-18431 GCA_964557745.1 uncultured Anaerolineales bacterium | reverse complement strand
CCACCCCCTGCCTTGCTCGGCGTCGCGGTCCCCCCCCGGCTGGGGCCGGTTCGCCTCGCTGCGGACGCCCATGGGCGAGGCGGCCGCGCTGGGCAGGCGCAAGCCCTGCGGCTCGCCCTTGCCCTGAGCGAGGCCCGCCGCGAACTCCTCGGGGCTGGCCTTGCGTTCCAACTCCACCGACCCGGTCTCCAGGTGCCCGTCACGCACCGCGACGCGGTTGCAGTGAGCGCTCATGCGAATCTTGGCCGGCGTCACCGCACCATGCTCCAGTGCGCCGAGGAGCTTGAGCGGCTCGCTCTCCATCTTGGCCTCTTCGCCGCCGATGTAGGGGATGACGTTGTCGATGATGTCCAGGCTGGGCACGCCCGGATAGCCTGCGCCCGACACGGCCTGCAGCGTTGTCACCAACACCTTTTTGAGGCCAAACTTCTCATGGAGCGGCTTGAGGGCCAGCACGAGGTGGATAGTGGAGCAGTTGGGGTTGGCGACAATGAAGCCTCGTTCCCAGCGGCGCTTCTGGCGCTGGATGGGGATGAGGCCCAAGTGGTCGGGGTTGACTTCGGGGATCAGGAGCGGGACATCGGGGGCCATGCGGTGGGCGCTGGCGTTGGTTGAGACGATGTACCCTGCGTCGGCAAAAGCGAGTTCGGTTGGGCCGGCCACGTCGCCCGGCAGCGCCGAGAAGATGAGTTCGCAGTCAAAGCCCGGCTCGCACGGCACGACCATCAGGTCGCGCACGGCAGCCGGCATGTCGGCCGAGATGTGCCACTTCGCCGCCTCGCTGTACTTCTTGCCGACCGAGTTGTCCGACGCGGCGACGACGGCCACCTCAAACCAGGGGTGGTTCGCCAATAACTGGATAAAGCGCTGTCCCACGGCGCCCGTCGCGCCGAGAACACCGCAGCGTATCTTCGCCATAGCTTCTCCCAAATTACGTCAAGTTCAGTATATCCCCCAACACGCCGGCGGCGGTGTTGACCGCGCCCGCGCCCCGCCCACTGACCACCATCGGGTTCTGGCTGTAGCGGGCGGTCTGGAAGATGACGATGCTGTCGGAACTGCTCACCCGCGTCAGGCGGTGGTCGGCGGCGAGCGGGCGGAGGCCCACGCGAGCCTGGCCGTCGGCCACCTCGGCCACGTAGCGGAGGGTAAGGCCCCTCCCGCGCGCCTCACTCACGCGGCGCGCATACTCGGCGTCTAACGCCGGCAGCGCGTCCATGAACTCTGGCACGCTGAGACCGTCCATTTCCGCAGGGTAGAGGCTCTCGACCTCGACATCGGTCAACTCCAGGGGATAACCAATCATACGCGCCAGGATGAGCGCCTTGCGGGCCGCGTCCATGCCGCCCAGGTCCTGGCGCGGGTCCGGCTCGGTGTAGCCGCGCGCCTTGGCCTCGCGAACCGCCGCGGAGAACGCCTCGCCCACCTCCAACTGGCTCGCCAGGAAGCCGAGCGTCCCGCTCAGCGCGCCTTCGATGCGCCGCACCTCGTCGCCCGTCAGGATCAGGGTTTGCAGCGGGGCAATCACCGGCAGGCCCGCGCCGACCGTCGCCTCCCAGCGGAACTGGCGGTGGTCGGTCAGCCGCTGCCACGTCGCCAGGTCGGCGGCCAGGGGCAGCTTGTTTGCCGTGACTGCCCCGTAGCCACGATCCAGCGCGCTCTCGAGGGCCGGAATTGTCTCGGCGCTGGCCGTCAGGTCGACGACCACCGCGCCGTCGTCGCCCGCCACGTCGACGATGGCAGGCAAGTCGTCCTGATCGTAGCCAATCTCTAGCTCTTTGAGCCGCCCGCCACTCTGCTTGTGCTGGAGAATCATCTCCAGGTCGGCATCCTGGAGACCAGCCGGCTCAACGACCGCCCCGTCGCTGTCCGTTAGAGCGACGATTTCCAGTCGCACCCGCAGCCGTTCGTAATGGAGGGCGCGGTTGTCGATGATCTGGCGCACCAGGGCACGGCCGACATTACCGACCCCGAAGATGATAACAGGCACCCATTGGGCCATAATTCCTCACGTTTGCCGTTTCAAGTTCTCGACGTGCAGTCCATACAGAGCAGGCGGGGCGACGCCGAGCAGCGTCAGGTACGTCGTCAACTGGCTGCGGTGATGAACCTCGTGCTCGACCATCGCCATGAGAATCCGCCACGCCGGGTACGGGCCGCTCTGGTTGGACTGGCGCTCCTCGGTCAACTCCGCGTCCGGCAGGCCGGCCAAGCGGTTACTGACCTCGGCGTGGCTGGCGTCGATGTAGTGCAGCAACTCGGGCAGGGTCGCGCCGAAGCGCTCGTCGTGGCCGGGGTACAGCCCCTCGCCCAGCGTAGCGCTGACGATGTTCATGCGCCGCGCCGAGGCGATGTGGCGCACAATGTCGGCGCAGCTCATCTCGCCCTCGACGGGCCGCCAGTCGAGCCTGTCCGGTGGGATAGCCGCCACGACCTCGCGCGTCCGGTTGTGAATCCGCTGCCAGTACTCGGCGAACGCGGCGCTGGACTGGATCATCTCAGTGCGCCAGGATCGGTTCGGCCGTCGCCTTGCCCAGCTCAAACTCGGCGTGGATGAGGCGCACGGCGTCGTTGAGGTCGCGCTGGTCGAGGACGAGCGACATGTTGTGCTCCGACGAGCCTTGCGCGATGGAGATGACGTTGATGCTGGCGCGGCCCAGCGCGCCAAAGACCTTGGCCGCGATGCCGGGCACGACCTTCATCCCCGACCCGACGACCGACACGATGCCGACGTCGTCCTGCGAGGCGATGCGGTCGATGTTGCGCCGCGCCAGTTCCAGCTCGAACGCCTTCTCCAGCGACGAGATGACCTGGCGGCTACTCTCGGCCACGACGGTGAAGCAGATGCTTTGCTCCGACGACGACTGCGAGATCATGAGGACGTTGACCTCGGCGTTGGCGACGGCGGTAAAGACCTTCGCCGCCACACCCGGCACGCCCAGCATGCCGCGCCCCTCGACCGTCACCAGACTCAGCCCCTTGATGGCTGTGATGGCCTTGACCGTCCGCCCGTTGCTCTCGCTCTTGCTCAGCACCAGCGTGCCGGGGTGGGACGGGTTGAAGGTGTTCTTGATGCGGATGGGGATACCGCGCTCGACGGCAGGGATGATGGACTTGGGGTGCAGCACCTTCGCGCCGTAGTAGGCCAGGTCGGCGGCCTCGGAGAAGGACACCGTGGGCAGCGTCTGGGCGTCCTTGACCAGGCGGGGGTCGGCAGTCAGGATGCCGTCGACATCGGTCCAGATCCAGACCTCGTCACAGTCGAGACAGGCCCCGACAATCGAGCCGGAGAAGTCGCTGCCCCCGCGCCCCAGCGTCGTCACCAGCCCGTCGGCGGTCGCGGCCATGAAGCCGGTGATGACAGGAACGACGCCTTGCTCCAGCAAGGGCAACAGGCGCGCCTGCATCTGCTCGCGGGTCACAGTCATGTCCGGCATGGCGTTGCCGAAGTTGGCGTCGGTGCGGATGAGGTCCGTCGCCAGCAGGGCTTCGGCGGGTTGGCCCTGGGCGCGCAGGGCAGCCGCCACGAGGCTGGCCGTGAAGCGCTCGCCCATGCTCGACACCAGGTCCATCGCGCGCGGCGTCACCTCGCCAAGGACGTGGATGGCGCGGCACAGGTTCTCCAGGTTGTCCAGCGCCACCCGAATCTCGTCGTCGAGGGTTCGGGCCTCCTGCGAGTCGGCCACCTCGCGCACCACCTGCCAGTGGCGGATGAGCAGGTCGTCGCGGATGGCGCGGTAGGTCTGGGCGTCACCGGCGGCGGCGGTTCGGGCAGCGCGGATCAAGGCATCAGTCACGCCGCTCATGGCCGAGACGACGACGACGACCTGGCGCCCCTCGGCGATAGCCGCTCGCACCAGCCCGGCGACCTCGGCGATACGCTGGCCGCTGCCAACCGACGTCCCGCCAAACTTCATCGCTAAACGCATACTCTCTCCTACCGTCGCCACCGTTAAGGCGACGGCTTACATGCCAATGTATTTGGCGTACACCCCGCGCGCCACGGATGGTTCGCTCGTCCCCTTGATGATAGCGCGGGCGTCGGGAAAAATCGTCAGTTCGTAGCTCTCGACATTGAGGCGAATCAGGTAGGGCGTGACCCGCACCTCGCCGACGCCCGCCAGCCGTTGGCCGAGCGCGGGCAGGTCGAGGGGCGGGGCGCCGGCCGGCCGGACCTGGACGGCGTCGCGCCCGCACAGCGTCGTGACGTGGCCGCCGCCCTCGTCGAGGAACGAGAAGCTGTGCTGGCCGCACGTCGGGCAGTCGGGGCGGCGGGCGATGGGAAACTGGTCGAAGCTGTTGTTCCAGACATCGACGTGGATCAAGCCGTCGTTGCGCTGGCCCCCGCCCACAATGAGCTTGACGGCTTCGTTGGCGGCCAGCGACGAGACAACGCCCACCGCGCCGTTGAGGACACCCGCCGTGTCACACGTGTCGACGCGCCCTGCGCCCGCCGGCTGCGGATAGATACAGCGCAGGCAGGCCGTTTCGCCCGGCACGATGGTCATGGTCATGCCGTAGCCCGCCACGACGCCGCTGTAAATCCAGGGCTTGCCCCATTTAACGCACGCGTCGTTCAAGAGATACCGGGTCTCGAAGTTATCTGTCCCATCCAGGACAAGGTCCACATCGCGGATCAGGTCCTGGACGTTCTCAGCGGTGACATCGGCCACGACTGGCTCGACGGTGATGCCGGAGTTGACGCGCGCCAGGTGCTGGGCCCCCGCGACAGCCTTGGGTAGCCCTGCCTCGGCGTCGGCCTCGTCGAAGAGGGTCTGGCGCTGGAGGTTGTGCCACTCGACAAAGTCGCGGTCGACCAGCCGCAGGAACCCGACCCCCGCCCGCCCCAGGTTGTTGGCGATGACCGTGCCGAGCGCGCCGACGCCAACGACGGTGACGCGCGCGGCGAGCAGCTTACGCTGCCCCGCCTCGCCGATGCCGGGGTAAACGATCTGCCGCGCGTAGCGGGCCAGGTCGCTGGCTGCCCCCGCCATCACTCGTCGCCCTCCCAGGGGTAGACAATCCAATCGTCGGTCTCCTCGGCGTACACGTCGGGGCGCTCGTCGGGGTAGCGCGAGCGGCGCGGCTTATACTGGAGGACGGCGACGGTCGGGATGCCGCCCGCGTCGCGGATGCGGTGTTTGACGGCGACGGCGGTCCGGCCACTGTCCCAGATGTCGTCGATGACGAGGATGCGCTTCCCGTACAGGATGGGGTCGGCGGGGAACTGGAAGAAGATAGGCTGGTCCAGCGTCTCGCCGATGCCGGTATAGAACTGGACGGCGGCGACGAGCACGTTGCGCAGGTTGAGCGCCTCGCTGACCAGCCCGCCGGGCACCAGCCCACCGCGCGTGATAATCAGCAGCACGTCGAAGGACGACGGCAGTTGCTGGACCAGGCGGTCCACCGCCGCCTGGATTTCCTCCCAGGTGAGGTGGCGTTTCTTGATGGCGTGGGGCGTGTCAGTCATAATAGCGATTCCAGTCCGTCCTCGCTCAACGAGTACGCGCCCGACGCGATGAGCGAGCGGTAGGCGTCGGCGGTCGGGTCGAGCCAGATTTCGTAGCGGCACGGGGCGTCGCGCAGCAGCGACACCTCGGTGCGGATGATGTCGGTCGACTGCGGCAAGTCGGCCAGGCCGCGCCCGATCTTGGTGAAGTGCAGCATCAACTCCGGCGAGGTAAAGGCAACCGGGACCGGCTCGCCGTTGCGGGCATTGATGAGGGCCAGGAAGCGCCACTCAATGTCGCCGCGTCGCAAGCCTGTCAGTTCCTCGAAGTTGTCGGGTACGAGCGCCGTCGCCAGGAAGTAGAGATAGGGCTGGTCCTCGATGCCCGGCGTGCGCCCCTTCGCAAAGTTGATGAATGCCATAGCGCCTAGGCTACTTGTAGCTCGCCGCGCTCCTCCAGCGCCCGCTCGAAAGACCGCAGCGTGGGCTTGATGCGGAGGCCCGGCGCGAGGACGTCGTCCAGGACAACGCTCGTCTTCAGGCCGTTGCCGGTGATGTAGGCCACCGTCAACTCGTCGGGCGCAATTCTACCACTCTCGGCAAGCTTCTTCAAAACAGCCACGGTGACACCGCCCGCCGTCTCGGCGAAGATGCCCTCGGTTTCGGCCAGCAGGCGGATACCCGCGATGATCTCGTCATCGCTGGCCGACTCGGCCTGGCCGCCCGTCTCGCGGAAGATGCGCAGCGCGTAGGGCGCGTCGGCGGGCGAGCCGATGGCGAGGGACTTGGCGATGGTATTGGGGCGCACCGGCTCGGCGAAGTTGGCCCCCACCCGATAGGCGTCCACAATGGGCGCGCAGCCCGCCGCCTGCGCGCCGGAGACACGCGTCGGACGGTCGTCAATCAGACCCAGCTTCTTGAACTCGTCCAGGCCTTTCGTGATCTTGGTGAGCACCGACCCCGACGCCATGGGGACGACGACGTGGTCGGGGGCGCGCCAGCCCAACTGCTCCGCCACCTCAAAGCCCAGCGTCTTGCCCCCTTCCGAGTAGTAGGGGCGGACGTTGACGTTGACAAACGCCCAGCCGTACTCGTCGGCCAGGATGGCGCACAGGCGGTTGACGTCGTCGTACGTGCCATCGACGGCGACGAGGGTCGGGCCGTAGACGAGGGAGGCATTGACCTTGGCCGCTTCCAGGTCCGACGGGATGAAGACGAAGGCCTTCATGCCGGCCCGCGCGGCGTGGGCCGCCACCGAGTTCGCCAGGTTGCCCGTCGAGGCGCAGCCCAGCGTGGTGAAGCCAAACTCGACGGCCTTGCTAATCGCCATACTCACGACGCGGTCTTTGAACGAGTAGGTCGGGTTGACCGTGTCGTTCTTGAGGTAGAGCTGCTTGAGGCCGATGGCGGCGCCTAGACGGTCGGCGCGCAGCAGCGGCGTGAAACCTGAGGGGATGCCGACGGCGCGCTGGGCGTCCACCGGCAGGAAGTCGGCGTAGCGCCACAGACTCCACGGCCCGGCGGCGATCTTCTCCCGTGACGTGCGGGCCTTGATGACGTCGTAATCGTACTCGACTTCGAGCGGCCCAAAGCACTCGTCGCACACGTACTGCGGCGACTCCGGGACGCGGCGGCCACACTCACGACAGCGCAGACCAAGGACATGGGGTAGAGTCGACAACGATGGCTCCTTTCAACGTGCGGCCTGACTTCCACACGGGACGTCAGGCCAGGGGGTCCTGGGAGGGCGCTGGGGACAAAAAACGCCTCCGCTCGAAGTGAGAGGAGGCCGCGATACCGCCAGGGCTACCCTCTTATCTTCCAGACGTGTCTGCCGGATTTGGCACAGCACTGGCGCGCTCTTCGCGCCAGCCCGCTGCCGAGGCTTCATCGGGCCGGTCCCTCCGCCTCTCTGGATAAGAGTAAATATTGAGTTGTAATGTATAGTGTATACAAGAGAAGGGCGGGTGTCAAATCTGCGCCCGCCCGCCCGCCTCTTGCCTGTTAGTGGCCCTTCGGCTTCGGGTCCTTGCCGTTGTTATCCTTACCCCCTTTGTCCTTGCCGTCGTCCGGAACGGGCCGCGCGCCACAGGCCGATGGGGAGGCCGCCCGCGCGTCGCCGTGCGCGAGATGGGCCGGAACGGCCGCCTCGCTGACCACGATGTAGACGGCCGGGTTCTTCGCGGACCCCGTAACGTGGCACAGGGCTACCTTGCCCGGCCCGACTGGCCCGACGTCGGCGTTCGCCGTCGGCGGTAGAGGGGTGTGTGGAGGTGACGGCGCTGCAGGCGTACTGCCAGCCGACTCAGTTGGCGCGGCGGAAGTCGATGGCGCTGCGGTCGCGCCTGTCGGCGCCGTCCCTGGCGTGGGTGTCACCTCACACGCGCCGGGGAACGCGGCGCGGAAGTCGTCGTGAGCCAGATGGGCGGGCAGATCGGCGGCGTTGACGGTGATGTACTCGTAAGCGCGAGCCGCGTCACCCGTCGCGTGGCAGATGCCAACTTCGGCGTCGGCCCCACCAGCTACGAGAGTGCCATTGGACGGCAGGGGGGTCAGAATATCAAGTAGGCTGGGCGTCACGTTGGCGACAGGACGACTGACCGCGCGAGGAGCGTCGCAGGCCGTCGCCAGGAAGAGGGTCACCAGCGCCAGGATGGGCAGCATCAACGGGCGCTTCATGATCTTCATTGTCAAATTGTCGTTTCGCTTTCTAGTGGAGATACGCGTGGCGTCGCGTCTAGCCCTCTCTGTAAAGCAGAATACATACCACAGGCGACCCCACAGGAGTAACAGACGCCTTGACAGGGAGATATATCGATGCCAAAATGTCGTAATCGTCTTACGAGAGGATTAAGAACCGTTGATATGTGCGTCACATCCCGTCGCCGTCCAGGAGCGGCCAGACGGTAGGTCCCGACAACGCCGCGTCGTAGAAGCGCAGATAGTCGGGGATGGACGCTCGCCAGTAGTCGCCGTGGTGTTGGCCAGGCGCCGAATACCACACGTAGGGCACGCCTTCTGCGGCCAGCAGATCGCGCAACCCCTCCACCACCGGCCGCCAAGTCTCATCCTGCTCGGCGACATCCACCCAGATATAGAGGGAGCGGGCAATCTCCGGCTGGCGCTGAATCAGCGTCATGGGGTCGTGTTGCTCAAAGTAGGCCTGGTCGCCGAAGTAGTACGGGGCCGTGTCGTGGGTGTGCAACGTCGGACTGTGTGCCCCAACGACGCCAAAGACCGTTGGGTAGTTCATGGCAATCTGCAACGCCCCGTGGCCGCCCATCGACAGCCCGCCGAGGGCGCGGCGGTCGCGCTCCGGCTGGGTGCGGAACTGGCGGTCCACCTCGGCTACCAACTCGCGCGCGACAAAGCGGCCCCACTGCGGTCCGCCGTCGGCCTGATCAACCCAGTAGCCATCCTCTCCTTGGGGCAGCACGATGATGAGCGGCTGGATTTCGCCGTCCCGAATCATACGGTCCGCCGTGGCCAACAACCCCAACTCTTCCCACTCCCAATAGGCCCCGGTGGGGTCGTTGCCGCCAATGCCGTGCAGCATGGTGAGCACGGGATAGCGCCGCGCTCTGTTCCAGCCGTAGTCAGGCGGCAGGTAGACGAGATAGGGCGTCGTCCGCCCCGTGGCCTGGCTGACCATCGTCAGCCGCTCGGTATGCGGCGGCGGCATGGCGTCGTCGTCGGTCACGGTGGGCTGGCTCAGGGTGCGGGCAGTGTCGGCAAGCTCGGTGAAGCCCAACGGCAGGAAGGCCAGCGCCTGGGTCGGCTCGACCCAGTGGGCCACGGGGTCGTCCAGCGCCGCACTATGTTGCTCGACGACGACCAAGGTCAGACAAAGCAAACTCCCCAGCAACAGTCCAGCCACCCGGCCCAGCAGTCGCCGCATCATGACCGCCTCCTGGTTCAACTGTAAGCATAGACACGAGCGGGTCACGAGTTAATTGCTCCAAAATTGTAAAAAAAGTGTAAAATCTCCACGGCGAGATACGGAATTTCTTAATCGACAATCCCAAAGAACTCCGGTATACTTTGCCTTCGCGTTGGGCTACGGATTTAGACAATGGCTGTCTCTGTCGCTATAATCAGCCTACCCCCCGCATTATCAAGAGAGGACGCCGAACGTGAAAGTCTTGCCAAGCTGGTTGACCCGCAAACCCCAGCGCGTGTCTCCCGACTCCACCCGCGCTGGGGAGACGCTTCAGCGCGCCCAGAGCGCCTTTGACCAGGGTGACATCGACGCCGCCCTATCCCTCGCCAACGCCGCCCGCGAGCAGTATGAGCGCACGAAGGATGTCGAGGGACTGGGCCACGCCCACGACCTCATTGGGGATGTACTGGTCCAGTTGGGCCGTCTAGACGACGCCGCCGCCCACTACCAGGAAGCCGCGCGCCAGTTTCAGCGGCCTGAGAACGACGCCGAGACGTTCGTCAAGATCGCCGAGATGAGCCACTACCAGGGGAACCTCGACCAGGCCCTCGTGGCCTATCGCAAGGCGCTCCAGTTGTACGACAAGCTGGGCGACGAAGAAGTCAGCGTTTTGATTATGTCGCGCATTGGGTATGTATTGTACCAGCAGCAGAAGTGGGAAGAAGCCGAGCGCATGTATCGCACAGCGCAGACGAAGGCGCACGCGCTGGACATGGAAGAGATTGTGCAGAACAACCTGCTCGAAGTCGGCAATGCCCTGGCGCAACAGGGCCGCGTCGATGAGGCGTACAGGGTTCTCGACCAACTCGTGGCGCGCGCCCGCGAAGGCGACAACCGGACCATCCTGGCCGAGGCCCTGCACAGCCTGGCCTACACCTACGCTCAGAAGGGCCAGCGCGACACGGCCAGCGATACCTACCAGGAGAGCCTGCGCCTGAAGCAGGGCCTACGCAACAAGCTCAGTCTGGCCGACACGCTGTTCGAACTCGGCATCAACGACGGCGAGCGCGGCAAGCCCGAAGCTGCGCGCGGCTGGTTCGACCAGGCCGCCACCATCTACAAGGCCTTGAACGCCAACGAGCAACTGAACATCACCCAGTCGATGATCGAGAAGTACGGCTAGCCCCGTTGCCCCGCCCGCTCGGCGATGGCGCGGAAGACGTTACCGCCCACCCTGGGCTGGAGCCACTCCGCGAGTCCGGGCGCCAGCGTCTTCAGCAGGACGAGCGGCAGCACCGGCCGCGCGCTGACGTCGATCTCGCCTCGGTCCTCCCGAATGGCCCGCACGACGGCCCGCGCCACGTCCTCCACCGCTGACGTCCCCAGCAGGGGCGGCGTCGGCACGCCGGACGCCGTCTGCATGTCGTGGAACATACCCGCCTCGCGGATGAAGCCGGGGCAGATGACCGAGGCGCTGACGCCCGTGCCTCTATAGGAGGCGCGGAGCGACCACGTGAAGTGGATAAGCCCAGCCTTGCTCGTGTTGTAGGCCTCGTGGTAGGCGGGGGCGAACTTGCCCGCCAGCGAGGCCACATTCACAATGTGCCCCCGCCGCTGGGCCAACATGAGCGGCAGGACACGCCGCGTCAAGAGCAGCGGCGCGACAAGGTTGACCTGCAACAGGGCCTCAATCGCCTGCGGATCGGCCTCGTGGTAGGCGGCGGCCATGTCCAACCCGGCATTGTTGACGAGAACATCGATGCCGCCGAAGGCGCTCATCGCCGCTGTGACGAGCGCTTCGCGCCCCGCCGCCTCGGTGATGTCCACCGGCGCGGCGATGGCTTCGACACCCCGCCCCCGCAGTTCGCGCGCCTGCGTCTCTAGCTCGACCGCCGAGCGGGCCGCCAGCACGAGGCGCATCCCCGCCGCGGCCAGCGCGTCCGCCACCGTTACCCCGATGCCGCGCGAAGCCCCCGTCAGAACCGCGACCCCTCCGCTTACTTCCATGCTGTCCCCTTGATATGGGGCGCCACGAGCGGCGCGCGGATGGTGAAGCGCTCGATGTCCACCCGCGTGAAGCCCCCCGCCTCAATCGCCCGCCACGTCTCGCGGTTCGGATGGCAGCCCTCCCCCGCCAGCGTCCACAGCGGCTGGGCCAGGTTCTGGAGACGCCGCAGCCTCGTCCCATGCGGGGCGGCGACATGCTCGACAAAGACAAAGCGGCCGCCCGGCTTGAGCACCCGCGCCACCTCGGCCACGACGGCGGCCAGGTCGTCCACCGAGCACAGGACGTGGGTGCTGACCGCCGCATCGACACTCGCGGCGGGCAGGTCAATATGCTCGGCCCCGGAGTGTAGCAATTCTATCTCACGCCCCAGCCGCGCCGCCTCACGGTCCAGGTAGCGGCGCAGGTGGCGGTTGGGTTCGACGCCGATCCAGCGCACGTCGGGGGGAAAGTAGCGCAGGTTCGCGCCCGCGCCCGGCCCGATCTCCAGCACGGTCCCGCTGAGATCGGCCAGGAGGGCCTGCTTGTCGACCGCGACGGCGCTCTCGATTTGCCGCCCGGAGCGCGCTAGCGCCCAGGCGAAGAAGCGTTGATACCGGTCGTGGATGCCCATGTTACCTAGTGTAGCACAAGCTGGGCGGACGAGAAAATGTCGCCGACCTCGCATCGCATCGCGTTCTATGCTATCATCGTCAATCAGCCGCCGTCTGCCGCTTGTGTGATAACCCAGGCGACGGTATAATTGCGCTTGCCAGGTCCAATCCTCCCAGGGATTAATAGTCCCATGACCACTGTACCCGCCGAGACAACTTGGCCCCACACTCCCCGTTCCAGCGGTATCTTGCTTCACCCTACCTCGCTGCCCGGCCCGTATGGTATCGGCGAGCTAGGTACACCCGCCCTTGAGTTCCTCGACTTCCTCGCCGCCGCCGAGCAGAACCTGTGGCAGATCATGCCTCTGGGTCCGACAGGCTACGGCGACTCACCGTATCAGTCTTTCTCGGCTTTCGCCGGCAACCCGCTGCTGATTAGCTTCGAGCGTCTGCTCGAAGACGGCACGTTGACGCCCGATGACGTGGCGGACATGCCTGACTTCCCTGCCGACCAGGTCGACTTCGGGCCGGTCATCGAGTGGCGCAACAAGGTCCTGCGCCGCGCGTACGAGCGTCACAAGACCGGCGCCGACGCCCGGACGCGGGCCGCCATCGCCGCCTTCATCCAGGCCAACCGCGCCTGGTTGGACGACTTCGCGCTGTTCATGGCCCTCAAAGAACGCTTCTCGGCCGCGTGGAGCGACTGGCCGCGTGACATCGCTACCCGCCAGCCCGCCGCCCTGGCCCAGTGGCAGACCGAGCTGGCCGACGACATCGCCCGCCACGTCTACTACCAGTACGAGTTCGACCGTCAGTGGACGGCGATCCACGACCACGCGGCCAAGCTGGGCATCTCCATCGTCGGCGACATCCCCATTTTCGTCGCCTTCGACAGCGCCGACGCCTGGGCGCACCCCGAACTCTTCTACTTTGACGAGGACAGCCGCCCGACTGCCGTCGCCGGTGTCCCGCCCGACTACTTCAGCCCGACGGGCCAGTTGTGGGGCAACCCCCTCTACCGCTGGGATGTCCTGGCCCAGACCGGCTACGCGTGGTGGATCGAGCGCTTCCGCAAGGTCTTCCGCTGGGTGGACATCGTGCGGCTCGATCACTTCCGTGGCTTCGAGTCGTTCTGGTCGGTGCCCGCCGACGAGGAGACCGCCATCAACGGGACGTGGGAGAAGGGCCCCGGCGCGGACCTATTCGTCGCCATCCGCAACACGCTGGGGACGTTGCCCATCATCGCCGAAGACCTGGGCGTCATCACCCCGGAGGTAGACGCTTTGCGCGAAGGCCAGGCCTTCCCCGGTATGCGCGTCCTCCAGTTCGCCTTCACCACCGACGCCTCGAATCCGTATCTGCCGCACAACTACACGGCCGACAGCGCGGTCTACACCGGCACCCACGACAACGATACAACCGTTGGCTGGTTCCAGAAAGCCCCGGAAGGCGAGCGCATCGCCGCCCTGTCCTACGTCTGGTCCGACGGCCACGAGATTCACTGGGACCTGATCCGCCTGGCCCTCATGTCCGTCGCCCGCTGGGCTGTCTTCCCCATGCAAGACCTACTCGGCCTCGGCAGCGAGGCGCGCATGAATACGCCAGGCAAGTTGGGCGGCAACTGGAGCTGGCGTATGACCGGCATCCCGCAGGGCATCGGCGAGCGGCTGCGCAACATCACCCGGACCTATGGTCGCGGGCCAGAAGCCGCGCTCCTGGCCGCCGAGGCCGCCCGCAAGAAAGCCGAGGGCGTCGATGTGGCGACGGCCAGCGAGAGCAGCGCGACGAAGGGCGACTGAGCGGCGCTATGCTCCCCTCATCTCCCCGCCTCCTCCCCCTCGGCGACCCCGCGTTCGAGCATCTGCTGGATGCCATCGACCGCGCGACGCTGGGCCGCCGGGCTGAGGTGCGTTTCATCCTCCAGGCCATCGCCAGCGGCCACGACATCGCCGTGGTCGGCATGAGCAACCTGGGGAAGTCAACGCTGCTGCGCGGCCTCTTTGGCTCCGCGGGGGCGAGGGACAACCGCCACCTGTGGGTGTATGTCGACTGTAACTACGCCGCGGAGCGGTCGAGCCGCGGCTTCTACGAACTGGTGCTGCGCGGCCTGGTAGCGGCGGCAGGGGGAGCAGCGGGCCACCCCGACCTGCGCGCGGCGTTGGAGCGCGCCTATTCGACTGTCGTCGGGCCATCGAGTGGGATGGAAGACGCCCTGGCCTTCAACCGCAGCCTGGAGACCGTCCTGGCCGACGACCGCCGCCTCGTGCTGTGCCTGGACGAGTTGGACGGGCTGGCGACGGCCCTCGACGGCCAGGTCTTCCTGAACTTGCGGGCGCTCAAAGACCGCTACGCCAGCCGCCTGTCCTACGTCGTCGCCCTCGACCGCCCCTTGTTCGACCTGCGCCAGGACCGCGACGCGGGCGAGTTCACCGAACTCTTCAACCGGCGTACCTACTGGCTCCCGCCGCTCAACCGCGAGGCCGCCGAGGCCGTGGCGCTGACCTGGGCGGCGCGGGAGGGCGTCCCGTTCGACGACGCCGATCTGGAGTTCATCCGCCAGCAGGCCGACGGCCATCCCGGCCTGATTGGCGCCGTCGCGGTGGCGCTGGCCGAAGCCCTCAGCGATGACCCGCGCACCCCGGCCCAGTCCCATGTCGTCCACAGCCTGGTCCGCGAGCGGCTGGCGATGGACACGAGCATTCAGTCCGAGTGCGACAAGGTCTGGGAGGACGTCGAGCGCGAGGAGGAGCGCGACGCGCTCATGGAACTGGCGGTCGGCGGGCTAGCTGAGCCAACCCTGCTCCACTGGCCCCGCCGCCGCCACCTCGTCGTCGGGAGCGACGACGCGCCCAGGCTGTTCTGCCAGGCGTTCGCCGACTACGTCCGCCGTCGTCGCCTGAGCGCCCAGCCGGGCGGGGCCATCCTGCGCGTGGATGTCGAAGCTGGAGATGTCTACGTCGACGGCCGCAAGATTCCCGCCCTGACCGAGCTCGAGTACAAGCTGCTGCTGCTCCTCTATGGCCGCCTGAACCAGATCGTGGACAAGTACGAAATCGTCCAGGCGGTGTGGGGCCAGGAGTACATCGATACCGTGGACGACGGGCGCATCGAGCGGCTGGTCGGGCGGCTGCGCGAGAAGCTCGAACCTGACCAGCGCAACCCCCGCTTCCTGACCACCGTGCGCGGGCGCGGCTACCGCCTCACCGCCTGACCCCGCTATCGGCTCAAACCTTCGACGGTCACCCCGAGCACAGCGAGGGGTCTCCGCTGGCAGAGCTGGCAGAGCAGATGCCTCGCTCCGCTCGGCATGACGGTCGGGACGCTTCTGCTACTAACCCACTCGCCCTATCGTCACCTACAACTTAACGCCCTCCCGGACGTATACTTCAGTGTAACAGGACGGCCAACCCTGGCGGCGCGGCTCGCCAGCCGTGGCGTTCAGGCCACGGTTATCGCTTGGGAGAAGCGTTGTGTCCGGCGTGACCGTGGCCTGAACACCACGGCCTCTCAGAAGAGAGCACCGAGTAGCATACTACCGCACCGCCTGACGCCACGCCGACACGCTTGGGGGCTGGCTGTCGGCTGCGTGAGCCACACCGACGCCCCGCATGGCCTATCATTGAGGGTAGGATACACCACCGTTTCTGACTTGCTTGTCGATGTCCTGAAAGGGCATAGGTTATGAATCGCACGCGAATCATCTTCTTCGCGATTATCATTCTCGCCCTGGCCGTGGTCGGCGTGTCGCTGGCGACGCGCCAGTTCCAGTCGGCGGGCGCCATTCCCCAACCGAAGGCTCCCGACGTAGTCACCGTCCGCGTCGTGACGGCCCTGCCCGTCGAACCCTGGGTCCAGGACGCCGCCCGCGCCTTCAACGCGCAGGGCGTCAAGATCGAGAACAGCCGCATCAACGTCTCGATTATCCCGATGGACGGCCTGACGGCGATGGGCAAGTTCGAGCGCGGCGAGTTCGAGACGACGCCGACGGCCTGGATTCCCGACAGCCGCTACCTGGTCGAGTTGAGCAACGCGACGTTCAAGGAGAAGCTGGGCCGCGACGTCTTCCTGACCGACGGTGAGTACCGCGCCCGCCCTATCGCCATCTCGCTCTTCTCGTGGGGTATCTACCAGAGCCGCGCCGACGTGCTGCGCCGCAAGTTCAACACCATCGACTGGAAGATCATCCACGACGCGGCCATCGCCAAGGGCGGCTGGCCGGAGCTGGGCGGCAAGCCCGAGTGGGGCTACTTCAAGCTCGTCGTGCCCAACCCGCGCAAGAACGTCGGCGGCTTGCAGGCTATGGTGGCGGCGGCGGGCGAGTACTACGGCAAGACCGACATCACCGTCGCCGACGTCACCAACCCGCAGTTCCAGCAGTGGCTCAAGGAACTCATGGGCGCCGTGACCGACTTCTCGTCCCTTGGTTCCTACACCGCCGAGAACATCGCCCTGTTCGGCTACTCGACGGGTGACGGCGGCCAACTGCTGGAGAGCGACCTGCTCGTCAATAACCAGGGCATCCAGACCCGCTGGGGCGAGCCGCTTCAGATTGTCTACCCGACGTACCTGACGTGGTTCGACTTTCCGTTCACCATCTGGGTGGGGTCGGAGACGACAGCGCTGGAGAAGAACGCGGCGCTCGAATTCGAGCGCTACCTGCTGCGCCCGGAGGTCCAGGCCCAGGCCATCAGCCGCGGCCTGCGCCCGGCCAACAGCGACGTGCCCATCCCGGGCGACTCGCTGTTCGCCAAGTGGCAGCCCCAGGGCGCGGTGGCCGTCGTCCCGCGCACCACGGCCATGCGCTCGCCCAGCCGCGAGGTGCTGCGCGCCTTCCTGGACTTCTACCGCACCAACTTCGAGTTGCGGTGAGGGGGCGACCATGAGACGACAACCCGCCCCCAACCGCCAGCGCAACGCCCTGCTTGGTCTGGGCTGCGGCCTGGTGGGCCTGCTGACCATGTGCGCTCTGCTGGCGGGCCTCTTCTACTTCGGCACGCGCAACCCCAGCGTCGTCCAGCCGCCGACGCCCGCCGCGACCTCGCTGGGCCTGCGCGTCGCCATCTCACCGGATAAGGAAGCGCTGTTCACCGACCTCGTAGCGAAGTTCAACGCCCAGGGTCTCAAGGCCGACGACGGGACACCCCTCGTCGTGCAGAGCGTGGTCCTCGACTCGGAGAAGCTCGTCGCGGCGGCGCTGGCCGGCCAGGTCCAGGCCGTCAGCCCCGACTCGTCCATCTGGCTCGACCAGATCGACCGCGCCTACCGCGCGCAGAGCCAGCCGGCCGCGACGCCCGGCGCGACTGGAGCCGAGGGCCGCGCTCTGGTGGGCGAGACACGCCGCTTCGCTACCAGCCCGGTCGTCCTCGCCATGTGGGAGCCGGTGGCGCGCAGCATGGGCTATCCGGATAAGGCTATCGGCTGGGACGACCTGCTCAAGCGGGCCACCGGTGACGCCGCCTTCAAGTGGAGCCACCCGGCCACGACGAGCGCTAGCGGGCTGCTGGCGACGCTGGCCGAGTTCTACGCCGGCGCGGGCAAGACGCGCGGGCTGACCGAGGCCGACACGCAAACGAAGGCCGTCCTAGACTACGTCACGGCCATCGAGAAGACGGTCCGCTACTACGGCGAGGGCGAACTGGCCGTCATGAAGCGCGCCCGCGACGAGGGACCGGGGTTCCTGGACGCGTTTGTCGTCCAGGAGCAGATGGTAGTCAGCTTCAACCGCCAGCAGAACGGCCAGCCGGGTCGCCTGGTGGCGATCTACCCGCGCGAGGGAACACTGTGGGTTGATCACCCGCTGGCCCTGCTCGAACAGCCCAACCTGACGCCGGCCCAGCGCCTGACGTTCAGCCGCTTCCGCGACTACTTGCTCGATCCTGGCGTGCAGAAGCAGGTTCTCCAGGCGGGCTACCGGCCAGCCGACCTGAGCCTGCGCCTGGACGAGAGCGGCTCGCTCATCAGCGCCCAGTACGGCGCGGACCCCCGCCAGCCGCAGACGACGCTCCAGGTGCCGACGGCGACTGTCCTGGACGCCGTGCGCTCGGCGTGGCTGACCGCCAAGCGCCGCACCAACGTCATCCTGGTAGTCGACACGTCAGGTTCGATGGCGGGCCGCAAGCTGGCGAACGTCCAGGAGGCGCTGGCCGAGTTCCTGCGCCAGGTGCCTACCCAGGAGGAGCGCGTCGGGCTGATTGAGTTTGGCAGCGCGGTCAAGACCGATATTCCCATTGCGCCCTTGAGCCAGAACCGGGCCCGCCTGGACACGACGATACGCGGCATGAATGCCAACGGCGAGACGGCCTTGCTGGATGCCGTCGAGACGGCCTACAACCGCTTGCAAGCCGCCAACGACCGCGAGCGCATCAACGCCATCGTCGTCATGACCGACGGCCGCGAGAACCGCTCGCGCGTCAGCCTGAACCGCCTGGTAAGTGAGCTGCAGGCTGGCAACCGTAACCTGCCGGTCGTCGTCTTCTGCATCGCCTATGGCGACGACGCCGACCT
>CAZLBQ010000052.1:0-18488 GCA_964557745.1 uncultured Anaerolineales bacterium | reverse complement strand
GGCCCTCGCGCTGGAGGACACGGTCCGTCCAGTAGGCGATGACCGAGTTGTCGGAGATGCCAATCTCCTTGCCCTTCACGTCCTGCACGCTATTGATGCCGCTATCCTTGCCCGCCAGGAGGCGGAACTGGGGCGCGTTGGGGAAGGCTTGGCGGGCCTTGCGCACGACGGTCAGGCGCGGCTGGTCGGCGTTGAACAACACGGTGTTGACCAGGTCGGTGAGGATGCCGTCGGCCTGGCCCGCCGTCACCAACTGGTCGCGCTCGGCAGCCGAGGCGACGGGAATGATCTGGACGTTGAGACCGGCGTCCTTAAAGTAGCCCTGCTGGTCGGCGACGTAGACGGGCAGGACGTCGGTGACGGGCAGCACGGCGAAGCGCAGCGTGGCGCCTGAGGCGTCCGCCGCCTTGTTGGCCGGCGCGGAGGGCGCTTGCGGCTCGACTTTCACCGCCGAAGGCAGGGGAGCCGTCGGGTTGGCGCCGGCGGCCGGCGCGGGCGCCTGGGCGGGGGCGGACTGGCAGCCGACGAGAACGAGAGCGAGGGTCAGGAGCAGAAGGAGACGCGACATGGGACTTGTCGTTCCTTTCGTTTAGAATTTATTAAACGTTCATGACAGATTATAGTCGAATCAGGCGTGATTGCAATGTTTGGGCGGGCAAGACCGGACGAGCTAGACCTGACAGGTCTTGGAGACCTGTCAGGTCTATTCGGAAAGAGCGGCTCTGGCGCCTCAGCGCAGCCAGACGCCCAGCCAGGCGGCGACAAAGACGATGACGCTGATGTAGCCGTTGATGTTGAAGAAGGCGATGTCGAGGCGCGAGAGGTCTTCAGGGTGGACCAGGCTGTTCTCGTAGGCCAGGAGGGCGGCGGCGACGACAACCCCTAGCCAGTACGGCCAGGCCAGGTCCAGAGTCCAGCCCACGGCGATGAGGAGGACGACGGTGAGGGCGTGGCAGACGCGCGCCCCGGTCAGCGCCGCCGCGACGCCAAAGCGGGCCGGGATGGAGTGCAGGCCCACGCGGCGGTCGAACTCCACATCCTGGCAGGCGTAGATGAGATCGAAGCCGGCGATCCACAGCGTCACGGCGGCCCACAGCAGATAGGCGGGCAGGTCGAGGGAGCCGGTCACGGCGGCCCAGGCGCCCGCCGCCGCTGCGCCGTCGGTGACGCCGAGAACCCAGTGCGACAGCCAGGTGAAGCGCTTGGTGTAGCTATAGCCGACAAGGAACAGCAGCGCCAGGGGGGCCAGCCGCAGGACAAAGTTGTTGAGCAGGTAGGCGCTCTCGAAGAACACGACCGCCGCGACCAGGGCGATGACCCACACGAAGAGGGGCGACAACTGGCCGCGCGGCAGCGCGCGGTTGGCGGTGCGCGGGTTGCGGGCGTCAATGGCGTGGTCCACGACGCGGTTGACGGCCATCGCTAGAGTCCGCGCGCTCACCATGGCGACGGTAATCCAGAAGAACGTCCACCCGCCGGGCCAGCCGCCCGCCGCCAACACCATGCCCATGTAGGCAAACGGTAGGGCGAAGACCGTGTGCTCGAACTTGATCATCTCGAGAAAGACGCGCAGCGGGGAATGGGTTTTAACGTCTTGGTGCATGGGAGAGTAGGGGGGGCCTGGTCGGCCTCTACGGTAGAGCGGCTTAGTGGCGCAGGATGAGCGCCGTCCAGTCCTTCTCGTGGCGCACGTCGGTCAACCGCATACCACGGGCCGCGAAGCCGAGCGCAACTTCGTCGACCTTCGTGTCCAGGATACCTGACAGGATCAGAATGCCATGCGGGGCAGTGGCAGCCGCCAGGTCGTCGGCCATGTCGAGCAGGATGTGGGGCAGGATGTTGGCGACGACGACGTCCCACTGGCCCAACCCGCCCGCCGCGCCTGTCTCGATGACCCGCACCCGGTCGGCCACGCCGTTGCGCTCGATGTTCTCCCGCGCGGCCTGGACAGCGACCGGGTCGATCTCCGTGCCCAGGACTTCGCTGGCCCCCAGCCTGACCGCCGCAATCGCCAGGATAGCGGACCCAGTCCCGACATCCAGGACCCGCTGGCCCGGCCGCACAGAGTCTTCGAGGGCCTGGGCGCACAGCCGCGTCGTGGGATGCAGCCCCGTTCCGAAGGCCATGCCCGGCTCCAAGGCGACGACGATGTCGTCGGGCTGGGGATCATAGCTCTCCCACGCGGGGACGATGACGACGCGCCGCCCGATGCGCAGCGTGTGGTAGTCACGCTGCCACGCCGTCGCCCAGTCGGCCTCGTTCATCGTGCGCACTTCGGGTTCGGGCATGGGCAGGATAAGGCGCAAGCGCCACAGGCCGTCGAGAAGCTCCTGGAGCCTCGCCTCACCTTCCTCTACTGGCAGATACGCCTTGACCCGCGTCTCCGGGTTCGGCGTGTACTCGCGGTCCGACTCGCCGGGCAGCATCGTCGTCTCGACCACCACGCCCGCCGGCGCGAACCGCGCCATCACCTCGCTGACCGCCTCGGCGGCCTCACCGTCGGCCCGCACCGCGATTTCCCAAAGCTGCATCGGCTACATCCCAAAGGCGTCTTTGAGCTTGTCAAAGAAGCCCTTCTCTTGCTGCGGCGTGATCTGCGCCCCGCCGTCGAAGGTGCGCGCGAGTTGGCGGAAGAGTTGGCGCTGCTCGTCGGTGAGCTTGCGCGGTGTCTCTACGACGAGGCTGACAATCTGGTCGCCACGCCCCTGCCGCTTGAGGAAGGGGATGCCGTGGTTGCGCATGCGGATTGTGTCGCCCGTCTGCGCGCCGGCCGGAATGCTCAGCTTCTCTTCGCCGTCCAGCGTCGGGACGGTAATCTCGTCGCCCAGTGCGGCCTGCGCCATGTTGATCCGCAGCTCGAGCAGGACGTCCTCCCCCGTGCGGCGGAAGAACTCGTGGGGCTTGACGTGGAGTTGGACGTACAGGTGGCCGGGTGGGCCGCCCCGAAACCCCGGCTCGCCCTCGTTCGCCAGCCGAATCTGCATCCCGTCGTCCACGCCGGCCGGCACCTCGACCACCAGGCTCTTGGCGCGCTGGACGCGCTTCTGGCCGCGACACTCCGGGCAGGGCGTCGTGACGATCTCGCCTTCGCCCTGGCACTGCGGGCAGGTGGTGACGTTGACGAACTGGCCCAGGATGGACTGCTGGACGCGGCGCACCTGGCCGCTGCCCTGGCACATGGAGCAGCGGATGGGCGACGTGCCCGGCGCGGCCCCCGAGCCGTGGCACGTGCTGCACGTCTCCCACCGCGTGATCTCGATGGGCTTCTCCGCGCCGAACGCGGCTTCCTCAAACGAGATGGCCAGGTCAACCCGAAGATCGGCGCCGCGCTGAGGCGCGTTGCGGGCGGCGCGCGCGGCGTTTTGGCTGAAGCCAGTGAAGAACTGCTCGAAGATATCTTCGATACCTCCGAACCCGGCCGCCCCGCTCGGGAAAGGGTTGGGACCTGCGTGGCCGAAGCGGTCGTAAGTGGCCCGCTTCTGGTCGTCACTCAGGACTTCGTAAGCCTCGTTGATTTCCTTGAACCGCGCCTCCGCGTCCGGCGACTTGTTGGCGTCGGGATGGTACTGCTTCGCCAGACGGCGGAAGGCGCGCTTGATGGTGTCGGCATCGGCTCCGCGCGGCACGCCCAGGACGTCGTAGTAATCGCGTTTGCTGCTCATAGCTCTCTCTTAGCTGACCGCTGACGGCGGACCAAAGAGTTGGGGTGGCGGTCGGCGGTCGTCGGTCGTCGCGCTCTACATCTCGCGGAACTCGCCCTCGACCGTGCCTTCCTTGGGGCCGCCCTCGGCCGCGCCGCCGTCCGCGCCGTTCGGCCCGCCGGTCGTCTGGTAGGCCGCCGCGCCCATGCTCTGCAGCATGCCCTGGAGTTCCTGGGTAGCGCGCTGGATCTCTTCGACGTCCTGGCCGCCCAGCGCCGCGCGCAGCTTGGCGACCTTGTCCTGGACTTCAGTGCGTAGGTTGCCCGGTACCTTGTCGCCCAGGTCTTTGTCCATGCGCTCGGCGGTGTAGATGGTCGACTCGGCCAGGTTGCGGGCCTCGATCTCGTCGCGCCGCGCCTGGTCCGCCGCCCGATGCACCTCGGCCTCGCGCATCATGCGGTCGATCTCTTCCTTGGCCAGGCCCGACGACGCCGTGATGGTGATGTGCTGGGCGCGGCTCGTCGCCTTGTCCCGCGCCGACACCTTGAGGATGCCGTTGGCGTCCAGGTCGAAGGTGACCTCGATCTGCGGCACGCCGCGCGGGGCCAGCGGGATGCCGTCCAGGATGAACTTGCCCAGCGACTTGTTGTCCCGCGTCAGGGGCCGCTCGCCCTGGGTGACGTGGATCTCGACCTTGTCCTGGTTGTCCGAGGCGGTCGAGAAGACCTGGGTCTTGGAGGTCGGGATGGTCGTGTTGCGCTCGATCATCGGCGTCGCCACGCCGCCGTACGTCTCAATCGCCAGCGTCAGCGGCGTGACGTCCAGCAGCAGGATGTCCTTGACCTCGCCGCCCAGCACGCCGGCCTGGATGGCCGCGCCCACCGCGACGACCTCGTCCGGGTTGACGCCCTTGTTGGGGTCCTTGTTGAACTGGCGCTTGACGGTGTCCTGGACCAGCGGCATGCGCGTCTGCCCGCCCACGAGGACGACCTCATCGACCTGATTGGCCGTCAGCTTGGCGTCCGAGAGCGCCTGGCGCACGGGGGCCATGCTGCGCTCGACCAGGTCGCCCGTCAACTGCTCGAAGCGGCTGCGCGTCAGCGTCAGGGTCAGGTGCTTGGGGCCGCTGGCGTCGGCGGTGATGAACGGGATGTTCAACTCGGTCTGCATCACCGTCGACAGCTCGATCTTGGCCTTCTCGGCGGCTTCCTTGAGCCGCTGCAGGGCCTGACGGTCGTTGCGCAGGTCGATGCCCTCGGCCTTCTTGAACTCGTCGGCCGCCCACTCGATGACGCGCTGGTCGAAGTCGTCGCCGCCCAGGTAGGTGTCGCCGTTGGTCGAGCGGACCTCGAACACGCCGTCGCCCAGGTCGAGGATAGAGATGTCGAAGGTGCCGCCACCCAGGTCGTAGACGGCGATGCGCTCGTCCTTCTTCTTGTCCAGTCCGTAGGCGAGCGCCGAGGCGGTCGGCTCGTTGATGATGCGCAGCACTTCCAGGCCCGCGATCTGGCCCGCGTCCTTGGTGGCCTGGCGCTGGGCGTCGTTGAAGTAGGCCGGCACGGTGATGACGGCCTGGCCGACTGTCTCGCCGAGGTAGGCTTCGGCGTCCGCCTTGAGCTTGGCCAGGATCATGGCCGAGATCTCCGGCGGCGAGTACTCGCGGCCGCCCATCATGACCCGCACGTCGCCGTTGGGCGCGGCGGTCACTTTGTACGGCACCAGCTTCACCGCGTGCTGGACCTGGGGGTCGGTAGACTTGCGGCCCATGAAGCGCTTGATGGAGAAGATGGTGTTCTCCGGGTTGGTAATGGCTTGACGCTTGGCGACCGCCCCCACCAGGCGCTCGCCGTTCTTGTTGATGGCGACGACGGACGGCGTCAGGCGGCTGCCCTCCGCGTTGGGGATGACGACCGGCTCGCCGCCCTCGATGACGGCGACGACGGAGTTGGTCGTGCCCAGGTCGATACCGATAATCTTAGCCATGATGCCTATTCCTTCTTGTCCCCTAACCTTCTTGGGCGGCGGTCTCTTCCGTCGTCGTGTCTTGCTTGTCGGTCGTCGCTTGCGTGCCCGGGCCAGGCCCGCTGCTCACCTTGACCAGCGTCGGCCGCAGGACGCGGTCGCCCAGCATGTAGCCGCGCTGCAACTCGCTGCACACCACGCCTTCGGGATACTCGTTGGACGCTTCCTGGAGCAGCGCGTCGTGGAGCTTGGGGTCGAAAGGCTTGCCCATCGCCTCGATGGGCGTCGCGCCCTCGCTCTCGACCACGACTTGCAGCTTGCGGTAGATATGCCCGATGCCCTGTATCCAGGTAAGATTACGTAGATCGGCGGGCAACGTCTCAAACGCGCGCTCGAAGTCGTCGAGGACGGGCAGCAGCCGCGTCAGCAGCCGCGCGTTGGCCGACGACGTCAGCGTCGCCCGCTCGGCCTCGACGCGGCGCTTGTAGTTGGCTAGCTCGGCGCGCGACCGCTGGGCCAGGTCCAGGTACTCGGCGGCCTTGGTCTTAGCGGTCTCCAATTCCTTGCTCAGGTCGGGCGTCGCGGTCTGGCCCTCGGTCGGCGTCGCCGCGGCGACGTCCTCGGGGCCGTTTGTCACAGGGGTTGACTCGGTCACAGCTTACAATCCTCCCACCAGGATTTGATTAGCTAAACAATTCGTCGACCGGGAAGCGCCAGCCGGGGACGGCTGGCTCGGCATCGGCGGTCGCGCCGCGTCGGTAGACCGTCGGCTGGTCCGGGGGGTCGGCGCGATACGCCTTGATGACGTCAGGGCTGAGAAGGTCGACGTCCCACACCACCAGGGTTCCCGCCGCGAAGTAGTCGGCGCGTTTCCGCGCGATGGCCCGCTCGGCCTGGGAGCCATAGTCGCCCTCGCTGCGCACCTCGACGGCAAAGACCGGCGCGCCGTCCAGAAACTTCATGCCCGGCGTCGGGCCGCGATAGAACGCCGCATCGGGACTGAACGACTTGCGGCGCGGCAGATTGACGATGAAGCCCACGTTATCGGGGATGGCCCAGCCATCGGCCTGGCGCTCGACCTGACGGAGGCTGGCGAAGATGGCGCCGCTGGCGCGGCCGGGAAAGAAGCCCGTTGGTGACATCAGTACCAGCTCTCCGTCGACGATTTCGGCCTTGCCATTGTCTGGCACGGTGTAGAGGTCTTCGATGGTGGCCTCGGGCTTGACGTGTGACGCCATAAAGCTCACCGCCTCCCTAATACCCGTACAGTTCCCGCACCAGTGTGCTCATGATGCGGGCGACGTAGCGCACCGTCGAGACGGCGCGGTCGTAGGGCATGCGCACCGGGCCGACGACGCTGACCACGCCCTCGACCTCGTCGGGCTGGCCGTAGCGCGCCGCCACGACGCCCATGTCGGCGCGGTCGCCCGGCCCCTCGCCGCCGATGAAGACCTGCACGCCCTCTGGCGGCAGGCGCAAGCCGGCCAGCATCTGCTCCAGCGCCTCGTTGTCCAGGCGGCGCAGGATGTCCGACCCGCGATCCGCGAACTCGGGCGCGCTGAGGACGGTATCGACGCCCTCCTTGTAGACCTCGCCGCGCCGCTGGTCGGCCTCCCGCATCAGCGTCACCAGGTGCTCGACGGCCTGGCTCTCCATAGGCGTGAGGGACTGGGTCGTGGTGCGGGCGATAATCTCGGCCCGTGTCAGGCCGCTGAACATGGCGTTGAGCTTGTTGGACAGGCGGCTCCACTCGTCCTGGGACAGCGGCGTTTCGACGGTCAGCATCTGCTGCTTGACCGTGCCGTCCTGCATGACCATGATGAGCAGCACCAGGGTATCGCGGATGGAGATGAGTTCGGCGTGCTTGAGCCGCCCCTCGGCCGCCTTGGGGGCCGTCACCAGGGAGGCGGTGCGGGCCGTGTGCGCCAGGACCGCCGCCGACAGGCGCAGCCACTCTTCCAACTCCTGGGTGGCCTGGCCAAACTGGTGCTGGATGCGGCGCTGGTCATCCAGGGGGAGTTCGGTGTCCTCCATCAGCGACTCGACAAAGTAGCGGTAGCCCTTGATGGTCGGGACCCGCCCCGCCGACGTGTGAGGGTGGGTGAGGAAGCCCAACTCTTCGAGGGCAGCCATCTCGTTGCGGATCGTCGCGGGGCTGACGCCGAGGGCGAAGTTCTCGGCGATGGCCTTCGACCCAACGGGCGCGGCCGCCTTGATATAGGCCCGCACAATGATGCTGAGTACAGCGCGCTGGCGATCCGTCAGGGTGTCTGTCACTCTCATCCCTCGACTGACAGGTGTATTAGCACTCACCATTGCGGAGTGCTAAAACCGAACAGATAAATGATAGGTGGATTGGGGGCGGGTGTCAAGATACAAAAAGGACGCCGAGCAGCTTGACACACTAGCAAGATAGACTATAATCCGGGGCGCCACAACCTCCGACCATGGCCGTTGCTCAGGCAAGGAGTGACAATGCCGGCTACACCCCATGCTATGGTCACCTTCATGTTTACCGACATCGAGGGCAGCACACGCCTCTGGGACCGCTTCACTGATGAGATGGGCTCGGTCCTCTCACGCCACAACGCGCTGCTCCACGCCCACATCACCCGTTTTGGCGGGGTCATCATCAAGCAAACCGGCGACGGCGTGTTTGCCGCCTTCCCGGGCCACGGTGCGCTGTCCTGCGCCGTGGCTGTTCAGCAGGCGCTGGGCGCAGAGGATTGGGGAGCCGTTGGCGAGCTGCGCGTCCGCATCGGTCTTGACGCGGGGCGCGCGGAACGCCAGGGGGACGACTACTATGGACCGGCCGTGAACCGCGCGGCGCGGATCATGGATGCCGGGCATGGTGGGCAAGTCCTGTGTACGCCCCAGGTTATCCAGGTCGACGGCCTGCCCGATGGCGTAACCCTTCAGGACCTGGGAGCGCATGTCCTGCGCGGCTTCGCGTCCCCGCAGCAAATCTACGGCGTCCTGCATCCGGCGTGGCGCTGGCAAACGTTCCCGCCGCTGCGCCTCAGTAAGGGCGACGAGGATATCGCGCCGGCGGATCTCCCGAACCCATACAAGGGTCTCGCCGCCTTTGGGGCGGAGGACGCTGAGCTGTTCTTCGGGCGGGAGGCGCTGGTCGCCGAGATGGCGGAGAAGCTCGCCGAGCGGCGGTTCCTGGCTGTGGTAGGCCCCTCTGGGAGCGGTAAGTCGTCCGCCGTGCGGGCCGGCTTGCTACCTTGTCTCACTGCGGGCGCGCTGCCCAGCAGCGAGACGTGGTCGACGACGGTCCTAACACCGGGCGAGCATCCAATGGAGAACATCGAACCGAGGGAACAAGCCACTGCCTCTCTGACGCCTGGGCTGCTCGTCGTCGACCAGTTCGAGGAGGTCTTCACTCTGACCCGTGACGAGGCTGAGCGCCACGAGTTCATCACGACCTTGTTGCATCTCGCCGACGACACCCAGAGTGAGACGCGGGTTGTTCTCATCCTGCGCGCGGACTTCTACGGCCACTGCGCCGCCTACCCGGCCCTGGCCGCCCATCTCCAGACCAGCCAGTTACTGGTCGGCCCGATGCGGGAAGACGAGTTGCGCGCTGTCATCGAGCAGCCAGCGGCAAAAGTTGGCCTCCAACTCGAAGCGGGGCTGGTCGACGCGATCCTGGCGGATGTTGCCCACGAGCCGGGCGCGCTGCCTCTGCTGTCCCACGCCTTGTTCGAGACATTTAACTATCGGCGCGGCGCGATGCTGACTCTGGCAGGCTATGCCCGCTCCGGCGGCATTCGAGCCGCCATCGCCAAGACGGCCGAGATGCTGTACCAGACCCTGAGCGAGCGTCAGCAGGCCATTGCCCGCAACATCTTCCTGCGCTTGACCGAGGTCAGTGACGCCCAGATCGCGACACGGCGGCGCGCGGCGTTGGAGGAACTCGTTCCCCGTCCCCAGGACGCGCCCGAGGTGGCGACCGTGCTGCACTTACTGGCCGACGCGCGACTCACGACCACCGACGAGGGAACGGTCGAGGTGGCTCATGAGGCGCTCATCCGGGAGTGGCCTACATTGCGCGCGTGGCTTGCGCAGGGGCGCGAGGGGTTGCGGGTTCATCGCCATCTGACGCAGGCGGCCCAGGAGTGGGCGCGGGCGGGCCGCGAGAGCGGGGAGTTGTACCGCGGCGCGCGGCTGGCGCAGGCGACAGAGTGGGCGGCCGGTCACGACGAAGCGCTCAACCCGCTCGAGCGGGAGTTCCTGGCCGCCTCGCAGGTCGAGGCGCAGCGCGAGGCGGTCGCGCGGGAAGAGCAGCAGCGGCGCGAGCTGGAACTGGCGCAACAGACGGCGACGGCTCAGCGCAGCGCCGCCACGCGGCTCCGCTACCTGGTCGGCGCGCTGGCCGTGTTCCTCGTTGTGGCCGGCGCTCTGAGCGTCTTTGCCTGGCGCCAGAGCCAGGCGGCGCAGGCGAACGCGACGGCTGCCGAGGCCAACGCTGCCCAGGCCCAGGCCAACTTCACGCGTGCCGAGGCCCAGCGCCTGGCGGCAGAAGCCACCACACTCTTCCAGACGGGGGATGCGCCGTTCGAGCAAATCGCCCTACTCAGTCTACGCTCGATGAACATTCAGTACTCGCCGCTGGGGGATGAGGCACTCGTGAGAGCGGCGACCCTGAACTTGCCGCGCCGCCTTTTTCGTCTGGCTGAGGGACGTGATGTATATGGGCTTGCCTTCTCACCTGATGGTCGGTATGTACTCACCAATAGCGGTAGTACGGCTCAACTCTGGGAAACGGCAGTGGCTACTCGGGTGCGCACGTTCTCGGCTGGATCCGATGTCTTGGATGCCACTTTCTCTCCAGACGGCCGATATATCTTGACAGCCCACCGTTTTGGGACAGCCGTCCTGTGGGACGTCGAGACCAGCGCCGTGATACGCACTCTCAGCGGCTCTCCACAGGAGATACGGTTAGTCGCCTTCGCAGCGGATGGCAATTCAATCTTGACAGGCGGCCAGGATGGGGTGGCGCGGCTGTGGGATCTCCAATCCGGCCAACAGATGCGAACATATACCGGGGGTGCGGCGGCTGCGCTGTCACCTGACGGGAAGTATGTGGAGACACGTGATGGCCTGCACGAACTAGGGACAGGCATTCTGGTCCGCCCCACTCAGCATCCCTCGGCCGTTGCCCTTGCTTTCTCACCCGACGGCAAGTACATCGCCGGCGCATTCAACACGAAAACAGCCTGGTTGTGGAACGCCGAGACAGGTGAGGATATGTATGCCTTTACCAGCCCCATCGGTTCTATCACCACGATTGCTTTCTCGCCCAGTGGCAAGTATCTCCTGAGTAACGGTGACCGAGCCGTCCACCTGTGGGATGTCCAGACAGGTAGCGAAGCGCGGCGTTTCGTCGGGCAGACGGCCCCCGTGCTCAAGGTCGCGTTCTCACCCGACGGTCGGCACATTCTGACCGCAAGCAGCGACGGAACAGCCCATTTGTGGGATACCGAGCCGCGCCCCTCTCTACCCCGGTTCGTTGGGCATAGTGACTCAATTATCAGCCTGGCCGTCTCGCTTGACGGTCGCTTCGTCCTCACGAGCAGTTTGGACAAGACCGTTCGCTTGTGGGATGCTCGGACCGGCCAGGAACTACGACGCTTCGAGGGCGATAACGAGCCCGTGACCGAAGTCGCCTTCGCGCCCGACGGAGAGCGCGTGCTTATGAGTGGCTATACCGTCGTGCGGGTGCGGGACCTTCGAACTGATCAGGAATTATTGCTGTCGCCGGGCCACAACCCGGTATATGATGCAGCCTTCTCCTCAGACGGTCAATACATCCTGACAACCGGCGGCGACGCTACCGCTAAGCTCTGGGACGCGCACACCGGCTCACAACTCAAACGCTATGGCCATGACCCCGACCCACAGCTTGTCGCGGTTGCCTTTTCGCATGACGGTCGATACATCTTGACGGGAGCTAGGCAGAACATATTACGGGTCTGGGATACGCAAACTAGCGCGGCGGGAAGTACCTATCTCAATTCCCGCGGCAACCCAGTCCGGGTCGCGTTCTCGCCTGACGACCGTTTCGTGCTTGCGGCGGCTGGCCCCGATGTCTATATGTGGACAAGGGAGAGTTCTGTCTTGCCGAGTATCATCACGGGCCATACCGGTGGCGTGCGTGACTTCGCCTTCTCGCCGGACGGCAAGTATCTTCTGACGGGCAGCAACGATAGGACGGCCAGGCTATGGGATATTCAAGCCATAGGTAACCCAGGGGGAACCAGGGAAACCCGGCGTTTCGCCGGGCATGCCGGCGCCGTGACGAGTGTCGCCTTCACCCCGGACGGCAGCCAGGTACTGACCGGCAGCGAGGATGGCACGGCGCGGCTGTGGCTGGTAGATTACCACGAGGTCATGCGCGACCTCTGTGCGCGGCTCCAGCGTGATTTTACCGACGCGGAGCGGGCCGAGTACGGCATCCCCGACACCACACCGACGTGCGCGAGGTGAAGGACCCTAATACGCCTTGGGGTCGCGGAAGAAGAGGGGGATGGTCTTGAGCATGATCTTGAAGTCGAGCCACAGCGACCAGTTCTCGATGTAGTAGAGGTCGTACTTGGTGCGCTCCTCGATGGACGTGTCGCCGCGCAGCCCGTTGATGACGGCCCAGCCCGTGCAGCCCGCCTTCTCGCGGTGGCGCTCCATGTAGCGCGGAATCTGGCGGCGGAAGTGCTCGACGTACGCCGGCTGCTCCGGGCGCGGCCCGACAATGCTCATCTCGCCAATCAGGACGTTGATAAGCTGCGGCAGTTCGTCCAGCGAGGTGCGGCGCAGGAATGACCCCAGCCGCGTGCGGCGCGGGTCGTCGGGGATCGTCCAGCCCGGCTTCTCAGCCTCAGGGCTGTGCTGCATCGAGCGGAACTTGACCATCGGGAACGGGATGGCGTCGAGGCCCATGCGCTCCTGGGTGTAGAAGACTGGCCCCCGCGAGTCGATCTTGATGAGGAGGGCCACCAGCAGCATGATGGGCGACAGGAGGATGAGAGCGATCAGGCTCAGGATCAGGTCTACGCCGCGCTTCAGTGTCCGCTTCCAGCCTTGCAGCGCGACGTCGCGGACGGTGAGCAGCGGCAGGCCGTCCAGGTGGCCGATGGTGACTTCCGAGGCCATGATCTGGAAGACGTCGGGGAAGACTTTGATGCTTGCTTTGCCACCGTGGCAGCGGGCAATGATGTCGAGCAGTTCATCGTCGCTCGCGTCCGGCAGGGCGATGATGACCTCGTCGACCTTCTCGCGGGCGATGAGGTCTTCCAGGTGGTCGGTGGGGCCGAGAATCTTGACGCCCGGCTGGTTGAGACGGTTGGGGCGGTCCTCGACAAAGCCGACAAACTGGTAGCCCAGGCGCGGCGAGCGCAGGATGCGGTCGGCGACGAGTTGGCCGGTGTTGCCCGCGCCGACGATGAGGATGCGCCAGGCCCCGATGCGGCGCGCCCGCAGGAAGGACTGGACCCCACCAAGGACAAGACGGCCCGCAATGACCAGGACAATGGTCATTAGCCAGGTCAGGACGATAATCCAGCGCGAGTAGTCCAGCCAGGGCAGGAGCAGCGTCGTGAAGGCGACGGTCATGACGATGCCGATGGACGACGAGCCGATGATACTGGTCGCCTCGTCCAGGCGCGACAGGCTGCGCGCCTGGTGGTAGAGCTTGGCGAAGAAGAAGACGACGACCAGGGCGGCGGCGTGGATAGCGGCCATGGCCGCGTAGTTGGCGAAGGGCGGTGAAGCCGGGCGGAAACGGAGATAGACGGCGTAGGCCACGAAGAACGCCAGCCATGCCATGCCCGCGTCCATGAGCATGATGAGAAAGCTGAACAGAGAGTCGGTTCGCCGCCGCATACCTGCCTCGATCTACTCCCTAGCGCCGCGCCTCGCGGACGACCTCCGGCCCGCCGCGCAGCGCGAACCCCGCCAGGACTGCCCAGTGCAGCCACCAGGGGGTCGTGGCCCGATAGTGCTTCCGATAGAAGATGGCCTCGGCGCGCTTGAACTCCCGCGCCGCGCGCGGGTTCTGGCGGCTCGACTGCCGCTTGTAATGCCGTACCACCACAGCTGGATTATACCACACTTGCCACCCCGCCTGCCGAATCCGCTTGGCCCAGTCCAGGTCTTCGCCGTACATAAAGAACTGCTCGTCGAGCAAACCCACCTGGCGAATGGCCTCGCCGCGCACGAGCATGAACGCCCCGACGACCGAGTCGACCTGGGCCAGTTGGTCCTCGGGCAGATAGGTCATGTTGTAGCGGCCGAAGCGCTCGCTCCGGGGGAAGAGGCGGCTCAGCCGCGTGAAGCGGTAGAAGCTGACCTCGGGTGTTGGCTCACCGCGCCGGCAGGCCAGGTCGAGGCTGCCGTCGGTCAGCACCAGGCGCGGGCCGGCGGCGCCAGCGGCCGGGTGCGCTGCTATGAAGCTCAGCATGTCGCGCAGCGCCGTCGGCGGCAGGAGCGTGTCGGGGTTGAGGAGCAAGGCGTAGCGCGGCGGCTCGTCCGCGCCACCCCAGGCCGTTTGGAAGTCCCGCTCCGACAGCGGCGCTTCATCGCCCACGGGCGCGCAGCCCGCCGCGCGGAGGCCCAGGTTGTTGGCGTAGGAGTAGCCGCCATTCATGGGCGCGCGGATCAGGCGCACGGCGGGAAACTCCGTCGCCACCATGTCGGCGCTGCCGTCGGACGAGCAGCTATCCACGACCCAGACGCAGTAGGCGAAGTCGCCCGCGCTGGCGAATACCGAGCGCAGGCAGTCGCGCAGCAGGTCGCGCACGTTGTAGTTGACGATAATGATGGCGAGGTCAAGCATGAGGCGCGTGTTTCGTTTGGCGAGTGGTGAGCCGCCAGCGGACGCCGACGGGGTAGCCGACCATCTTCGCCACGTCGCCCGTGACACGGATGATGGGCGCCCAGCCGGCGGCTCGCAAGCGCGTTCCAACGGGCTGGCCCCGCGTCAGGCGCGCCAGCCGCTTGGTAGGCGTGAACAGCATGGCGGCCAGGCCACCGAGCAGGGCCAGCCAGGCCAGCCGCCGCCGAAAGCCCAACGCGACCAGCAGCGGCGCGAGAACGAGGTAGGTGACATAACGAATAGCGTGTCGCTTTGGCCACAGCCCGGCCTTGCCATCGCCGCGCGCGTACAGGTAGTACTGGCGGGCGAAGGCGCGCAGGCTTGAGCGGGGGCGGAAGTGGGCGACGGCGGCTGGCGCCCAGCCAAAGTCGGGGAACCTGGCCCGCAGGTCGAGGTCGAAGATGACGTCCTCGCAGTAGTCCAGCCACTCGGGGTAGCCGCCGACGGCCTCCCAGGCCGCCTGGCGAAAAGCCACCGAGCGGCTCGATGGGATGAACCGGTCGGGGCGCACCTCCTCGACCGCTGGCAGCGTCGTTGCCCCCAGCGCCGTCTCGAAGACGGTCTGCGGGTCGGGGACAAAGAAGCCGCTGACGACGTGGACATGCGGGTCGGCGAAGGGCGCGACGAGATCGGCCAGCCAGGTTGGCTCCAGCCAGACGCCCGCGTCGGTCGAGGCGATGATGTCGCCCGTCGCGGCGCGGATGGCGAGGTTGCGGCCCTGGGCGATGTTGCTGCCCGGCGCCGCGATGACCCGCAGCGGGAAGGGGGCGCGGGCGGCGAAGTCGGCCAGGATGGCAGGCGTCCCGTCGGTCGAGCCACCGTCGGTGATGACAACTTCGTCAGGGCGTCGCGTCTGCCCCGCCAGGCTGTCGAGCAAGCGACAGACGGCGTGCGCCTCGTTCTTGACGGTACAGATGACACTGACACGCATAGTGTCTAGGCCGCGCGGAGAGCCGACCAGATCTCCCGCACCGACAGCCGCTTGCCGTACATGAGCAGGCCGGCGCGGAACACGCGCGCTCCACCCCAGATGGCGAACAGCAAGGTCGCCGTCAGCAGCGCCAGGCTCAACAAGACTTCCCACGTCGGCACCGTCGTCAGGGCCAGGCGTAGAATCATCATCATCGGCGACGAGAGCGGGAACAGGCTCATCGCCTGAGCCAGCGGGCCGTTGGGGCGGGTGAGAATCAGGCTGCTAAACGACAGGGGCAGGATAGCCGCGAAGGTGAACAGCGCTGCCACCTGCTGGCCCTCGCGCAGCGACGTGGCGATGGAGCCGGAGACGGCCATCAGCGTCGCGTACAGCAGGTAGCCGAGCAGGAAGTAGACGACGCCCAGGGCAATGGTCAGCGGGTTGATCTGAATCCCCAGCGTGAAGGACAGCAGGCTCAGCGCCAGGCTGCCCACCGCCGCCAACCCACCAAACCACACCGCCACCTGGACCAGACCCAGTGCGCCCAGACCCAGAATCTTGCCCGCCATGAGCTGTGTCGCCGACACCGACGACAGCAGCACCTCCATGATGCGGTTCTCCTTCTCCTCGCTGACGCTCTGGAGCATGAAGCCCGACGAGGTGAAGATACTCGTGACCAGTAGCATGGCGAGGAAGAATGGCGCGATGAAGGATAGGGGATTGAACGTCGTCGTCGCGCCGCCCTGGTCCTCCGCGGCGCGCACGATGTTGGGCCGCAGCGGCGTGCGCGCCCGCTCACGGACGGCCGGGTCATCGACCCGTTGCAGGACGGCGTCGCGCAGGTACTCGCGCACGCGCGTCGTCCCGATCTCGCCGCTCAGCGCCTCATTGCCCGACGTATAGATGGTCACGTTGCCGGTTGCTAGATAGTCGGCCGGGACGACGGCGAGCGCCCCTATCTGATCGGCCCGCAGCGCGGCCAGGCCGGCCGTCTCGTTGGGGTAGAGGGGGAAGTTGGCTGTCGCCGGTAGGGCCAGGTCGGACTGGTCCACGATGCCGATGGGCCGTACCACCGGGGTGAGCTGCCGGCCAAGGGTCTGGAACACGGAGCCGCCCGCGAACGCCGCCACCAGCGTGCTGATGAGGCCGAGGGCCGGAAAGAGCAGCGTGACGAAGATGAAGCCGGGGCGGCGGACGTTGGTCCAGAACTCGCGGTGGGCGACGGTGAGAATCTTATTCATCGCGCCGCCCCTTCCACCGCCGCGATAAAGATGGCGTCGAGGGGCGGCGTCGCCAACTCGAACCGCTGGACGGGAATGTCGCGCTCGACCAGGCGGCGCAGGACGTCCTGGGACGTCGTCCCTTCGGTCAGATAGAGCGTCGCGCCGCGCCCGTTCTGCTCGACGGCCTGGACGCCCGGCAGATGGCCGATGTCGCCCGTCGCCTCCAGGCGCACGGCGTGCTGGGTGTAGTGGGCGCGGATGTCGGCGAGCGCGCCGTACAGGATCGCTGTGCCGTGGTTGATGAGGACGAGCCGCTGGCAGAGGGCTTCCGCCTGGGCCAGTTGGTGGGTGCTGAGCACGACAGTGGCGCCGCGCCCGACCAGTTCGCTGATGATGTCCTTGACCAGTTCGATATTCAGCGGGTCCAGCCCCGAAAACGGTTCGTCCAGGATGATGAGGTCGGGCCGATGGAGAATGGTCGCCACGAGTTGGACCTTCTGCGCCATGCCCTTGCTCAACTCGTTGAGCTTGCGCCGCCCCCACTCGCCCAGGTCCACGCGCTCCAGCCAGCGCACCGCCTCGGCGCGGGCATCGTGGCCGCTCATGCCCTTCAACTGACCCAGGTAGACCAGCGTTTCCAGGACGCGGGCGCTGCGGTACAGGCCGCGCTCCTCGGGCAGGTAGCCGATGCGGTCCTTCAGCCGGTCCGACATCTTCTCGCCCAGGATGCGCATCACGCCGCGATCTGGCTTGATAATGTCCATCAGCATACGGATGGTCGTCGACTTGCCCGCGCCATTGGGGCCGAGCAGGCCGAACACCTCCCCCTGGTGGACCTCGAAGCTCAGGTCGGTGACGGCAATGACGCCGTTATACTCCTTGTGGACGTGCTGTAGCTCAATCGCGTTCACACTGGTCTCACTTCTACACTCGACACGAATCCCCTCCCATCCGCCATTATAGGTTTGTTCGCCCGCTCTCGCAAGTCACCGAATGTTAGACACGGCGCGGAGAACAGGCTATAATCAAGGCAGATGACACGACGAGGGAAGCGATGATTGCGTCTTTAGATGGCACGCTGTTAGCGCGAGATGATACTTCGGTGGTCGTTGGCGTGGGCGGCGTCGGGCTGCGCGTCCGTGTCCCGACGACGGTCCTTGACAACGCGGGCGGAGCGGGTAGCCCCATCCACCTGTCGACCCACCTGCACGTGCGCGAGAACGAACTGGCGCTGTATGGCTTCCGCGACGATGCCGAACTGCGGCTCTTTGAGCAACTGTTGACGGTCAAGGGGGTCGGCCCCCGCATGGCGTTGGCGATCCTGTCGCGTATCAACCCCGACACCCTGACGGCTGCCATCGCCGCCGGGCAGGTGGATGTGCTGTCCCAGGTGCCCGGCGTGGGGCGGCGGACGGCGCAGCAGATGATTGTCGACCTCAAGGGCAAGCTCGATCTGGCGAGCGTTGGCCTGGCCCCCGCCCCAACCTACGGCTTCGCCGACGCCGAGGTCATCGCCGCGCTGACGGGCCTGGGCTACTCTGTCGCCGAGGCGCAGGCCGCGCTACGGGGTCTGCCCAGCGACGAGGACTTGACAACGGAAGAGAAGATTTTTCGCGCCCTGCAATCGTTTGGCGGCGCGCGATGACGCGCTCTGTGACTGGCTGGGGCCGCGTGGCGCGGCTCGTCGCCTTTCTGGCGGTGGCCTGGACGTGTCTGAGCGCCAGCGCGGCCGGCGCGTGGGCCGATAGTGAGCCGCGCGACCTGTACGCGGCGGGCGATGCGCTCCAGGTGCTGCCCGCGCCGCCCGCCAGCGGTGACGTGGTCAGCTTCCGCGTCACGGCCCACAACGGCAGCGCCCGTCCGTTGACGAATGT
>CAZLBQ010000051.1:0-18651 GCA_964557745.1 uncultured Anaerolineales bacterium | reverse complement strand
TGAAAACCTGTCAGGTCTCGTCATCTACCCTCGGCTCGAGCGCGTACGCCATCGCCTGGTGGAGGGTCATCGCGCGGCCCTCGGCCCGGGCCGCCGCCAACTGCTCCTTCGTCACAGCGGCAGCGGGCGGCTCGCTTCCATCAGCGAAGTGGACTTCCTTCCCCGCCAACAGGTCGACTTCGATCACCTCGCCATGCGCCGCAACGGCCCCCTGCAGGCGAGCCACTGCGAGGGCGCGGCCTTGCGCCGCGTAGACTTCGGCCAGCCCTTGCAGGCAGATGACGCCATCGCGCGGGTTGCCGAGCTCGACAAACAGCCTGAGGCTGTCGCGCAGGAGAGCCGCGGCGCGCGGGTAGTCGCGCTGCGCGTAGGCAACCCGCGCCAGGCTGCGCAGGTTCCAGGCCAGACCCAAGCGCGCCCTCATTTGCTCATAGAGAACCGTCGCCTCATCGAGCAAGGAACGGGCGCGAGCGTAATCTCCCTCATAGGTGGCGATCTCGCCAAGATTATGAAGAAGCGCGGCGATATCGAGTTGATCGCCCATCTCGCGCTGTAGCGCCAGGCTTTCCTCCAACCAGCGCCGCGCCGTCGCATAATCGCCACGTCGCTTGCTAATGTTCCCGATATTCCGCAACGCCCATGCGGTTGTGAGCTTGTCAGCCAGCCGGCGGGACATGGCGAGGCTCGCTTCGCAGAACGCCAGGGCTTCATCAAGATGCCCACCCTGGCGCGCGGCGACCCCCAGCCACAAGAGCGCCGCAGCCAGCGCGGGATGGTCCCCCAACTCGCTCTGCAAGGCCAGACATGCCCAGGTGTGCTGCTCGGAGAGGGCATGGTCGCCGCAGTGCCAGGTCAGGGAGGCCAGGTTCACCAGGGCGACAGCTCGCTGCTCAGCGGGGGCGTCCGTCGCCCTCGCCAACGCGGCCTCCAACCAGCGCCGCCCCTCGCTGTAATCGCCGTGCATCTCCCAGAACCAGCCCAGCGCGCTCGCCAGCCGCAAGCCCGGCCCCGCGCCGTCGTCAGCGGTCTGATACCACGCCAGGGCCGCGCGCAGGTTGTCGTGGTCGCGTTCCAGGCGGTTCAAGACGGCGAGCGCGTGGGGGCCCTGCAAGTCGGGCGCGGTCGCCTCGGCGAGGGTCAGGAAGAAGTGGGCGTGCTGCTGCCGGGCGGCTGATAGCTCGCCGCACTCGGCTAACCGCTCGAGGGCGTACTCGCGGATTGTCTCCAGCATGGTGAAACGGGCTTCGTCCTCGGCCTCGCGCGGCTGAACCAGGCTCTTGTCCACCAGCGACGTGAGACCCTCCAGGACGTCGAAGCGGCCTGCTCCGTCAGGTGGCGCAGCCGGCATCACCGCCTCGGCGGCGGCCAGCGTCCAACCGCCCACAAACACGCCTAGCCGTCGGAACAGCCGCTGCTCGGCCTGGCTCAGCAGGTCGTAGCTCCAGCCAATCGTGCCGCTGAGTGTCTTCTGGCGGTCGGGGGCGTCGCGCGGTCCGCTGGCGAGGAGCGTCAGTCCACCATCCAGGCGGTCAAGGATGGCGTGGGGCGGCAGCACGGCGAGCCGCGCCGCCGCCAGCTCAATGGCCAGGGGCAGGCCGTCCAGCCGCTGGCAGATCGCGGCGACCGCCTGGGCGTTCTCGGCATTCACCTGAAAACCCGCTTTGACCGCCTCGGCGCGCTCGGCAAACAGCCGCACGGCCTCGACCTGGGCTAGTTCAGCCAGGGGCGGCAGGGGATGGAGGGCGGGCACGGCCAGCGGCGGAACGACGACTGTGTACTCCCCGCGCAGGCGCAGGCGCTCGCGGCTCGTCACCAGCGCCTTGAGCGGGGCCGCGCCTGCCAGCAACTCCGCCACCACCGTCGCCGCCTCAATCACCCGCTCGAAGTTATCCAGCACCAGCAGCAGGTGTTTGTCGCGCAGGTAGTCTTTGAGCAGGTCGAGGAGCGGCCGAGCGCCCTGGGCGCGGACATCGAGGACCTGGGCGATGGCGGCGACCACCAGGGCAGGGTCGCTGAGGGGCGCGAGGTCAACGAAGTACACCCGCTGTTGGAAGTCGGCCAGGAGCCGCGCGGCGACTTCGAGCGCCAGCCTGGTCTTGCCGGTCCCGCCCAGGCCCGTCAGAGTGACCAGGCGCACCGTGTCGCGCCGCAGCAGCGCCTCGACGGCGGCCAGCTCTGTCTCGCGGCCAATGAGCGGCGTGGGGGGAATCGGGAGGTTGGTGCGGGGGGTCGTCTGGAGCGGGAGCACGGGCGCGGGGGAGTGGACAAGTTGGAGATAGGGCGGGCAGGCTGTCCTGGGCACCCGGAGGACGTCCAGCAACTGCTCCACCACCTGGCGGCTGGGCAACCGCTCACCGGCCTCGATCTTACGGCTATAGACACCGGAGTAGCCGGCCAGGTCGCCCAGAATCTCCTGAGTCAGCCCCACCTCGCGCCGCTTCTGCCGCAACCAGGCCCCGAACGATAGGTTCGCTGCCATGGGTAGACCTCCCCAACCAGGAACACCGAACCTCCTATGACGTCACGTGACACATACGCACGGACAATTTGGTATTATAGCGCCTGCCGCCTACAAGGCAAGCGGGCATGCAGCCCTGGCGTCGTTCTATCACTAGAGTGAGAACACGCCCTTCCGCCAGGTCTACTTCTGGCAGAAGGGCGTGTTTGCCCACGTATAGACACCCCGGCGATCCTACTCCATCTCGCCTGCAATCTCCAACGCTTGGGCGCGCAGCCGGGCGCTGATATGGCGGCCCTGAGCCACCATCCTATCGACCACGAGCTTCACATCTGGCAGGTCGCCATTCTGTTTCCAGCCAACAAGACGCCCAGCGTGCCAACAACAGGGAGCGCACGTTGCTGTGCGACTCGGCGCGCGAGCGCCCCATCGATGAGTACGGCACGCGCTCCTACCTGGCTCGCGAGCGAAATCGTGGCAGCCTCGCCAGCGCCAAGACCTGGCAGCAAGGGAGGACAACCACAACGCCCCGAACCACTTCGATCCATCCCAACGCGCTGAGGTTTGGATGACCGAGTTGCCTTCCCGCTTCGAATTCCTGGTAGACCGCCTCGGCAATCCATATTCGGCCAACAGCATAAGAGAGGGTTCTCGGAGACGTGTATGTCTCCGAGAACCCTCTCGCTGGCTCGTCAGTGTGTCGTTACGGCTCTAGCATGATGGGCAGGCCGCCCTTCTGGACCAGTTGGACCTTGTCGAGGCGGACGAGCGGCGCGCGCTTGTCATTCGCGCCGTCGCCCAGCATACGGAAGGGCACGCGGTAGACGACGCCGCTGCCACTGGCGCCCGCCGACGGGCTGAGGAGGGTGGCGACGAAGCGGGCCGTCCCGGCCTTGGCGTCGACGACGTTGCGCACGACGTGGGCATCCTGGAAGAAGGCGCCCAGGTCGCCCGCCGCGCTGGCCGGGGCCAGCCGCGACGGGTCGAAGCTCAGGCGGATGTCCGCGCCGTACAGCGCGTCACCCTTGACCGTCACCTCGGCCCACACGATGCCCTTGCTCTTGCTCAGGCTGCGCAGCGCGACGGACGCGCTGCCCGTGCCTTCCTTCGCCGCTGTCTTGGCGGCCGCCGTCCAGGGCGTCGGGCAGCCCAGGCCGTAGTTGGAGGCGACGAGGACGAGGTCGTAGATGTTGATCTCGCCGTCGCCGTTGATGTCGCCGCGCGCGTCGGCCAGGGGGTTGGTGTCGTAGGCATTGGCGACGATGACCAGGTCGAAGATGTCGATGGCGCAGTCGCCGTTGGCGTCACCCGCGACGAGTTCGGTGGTGCTGGCGTCGGTGGACCCCGCGCCCAGCGCCTTGTCGGCGCGCAGATAGCCCGCGTGGACGGCCGTCAGGCGCGCCGCGTTTGGCTCGTCCTGCGCCAGGTCGCACTGGAACTCGCCAGTCGGGCCGGTCTGGTCGCAAGGCATCTCGTCGATGCCGACGACCGACTCGTCGTACTGGTCGCGGCCCTGGAGCGTCACCTGGCCGCTGACAGTCGCGGCGGCGCCGCTGCCGGGCCAGCAGATTTCCAGCGACACGTCGTCCACGAACATCCATGTCCGCTGACCGTCGCCATCGTTGAAGGCGTTGAAGTACGGCACGATGCGGCGGCCCTTGTACGCCGTCACGTCGACCGTCATCTGCGCCCACTGGCCGAAGTCCGAGCGGGTGCGGAAGATGGTGCGCAGGACATTGTAGTTGCGGTCCAGGATCAGCGCTTCCTGGTAGTCGGTCGCGTCGGCCTTGGCCGGGCGGGCGTCGCCTTCACCGTGGATGACGCGGGCCGGCTGGTAGTCAGTCCAGTCCTCACCCACCTTGAGGGCCGTCGGTTCCTCGGTATACGGGCGGAACCAGAAGGTCAGACGGGCGCTCTCGGCATCGGCGGGGATAACGACCGACTGGTAGGCCGAGCTGTGGCTGTAGACATCCCGTGCGGGCGGGGCCGTGCCCAGGCGCATCGCGCGCGTCCCCGTGTGCGCCGTCTCGGTGGTGTAGTTGGCGCGATAGGGCGTGATGGGGTTCTGCCAGACGGCGTTGCTCTCGAAGCCGCCGTTGAGGATGCCGTCGTAGCAGCCGGTGCGCGGGGCGGGCGTAGCCGTGGGCGTCGGCGTCACGGTGGGCGGGACGGGGCCGGTGCAGCCGTAGAGGTAGACCTCGTCGACGTACATCCAACTGCGGCGGCCGCCGGTGCCGTTGTTCAGAACGTTGAAGTAGATGTTAATCGTCTGGTTCTTGAAGCGCGTGACATCGTACTCGACGCGCTGCCACTCCCCGCTGTTCGACAGGCTGCGGAAGATGACGGCCTTGGTGCGGTAGGCGCTGTCGAGGATGAGGGCCTCCTGCCAGTCGGTCTGGTAGGCCCAGGCGGGCGCGTTCATGCTCTGCAGCGCCTCGTCCTTGCTGTTGGCCTGGCCGGCGATGACCTTGGCCGGGTCGTACCAGCTCCAGTCCTCATCCTTCATGGCGCTGGCCGCCCACGGGGCCTCCTCGGTGAACGGCTTGTAGTAGAACACGAGCCGCGCCTGGGTGACGTTGGTGGGGATAGTGACCTGCTGGTAGGCGGTGCTGTAGGAGTAGACGTCGCGGCCCGGCGGGACGATGCCCAGCCGCATGGAGCGGCTGCCGGCGAACTCGTCGGCCGTGGTGTAGTCGCCGCGGCTCGGCGTGATGGGGTGCTGCCAAGCCGTGTCCGTCTCGAAGCCGGAGTTGGCGAGCAGGTTCGGGCACAGCGGCGGCGCGCCCGGCGTCTGGGTGGGGGTGCGGGTCGGCGTAGGCGTGAACGTCGGCTGGGCAGGAATTGTCACCAGACCACCGGCGGGCACCCCTGGCGCGCCACACAGGATGCTGGTAGGGATCGACGGCGAGGCGGCGTTGGCCTTGACGAAGGTGAGGGGCGAGCTAGCGCCCGGCGCGCCGACGACCTTGAAGCGGATCGTCGCCAGGGTGTAATTCCCGGTGACCTCGCCGCCAGTCGTGCGGACCTCGGCGTAGCGGATGCGGCCGCTCGAGTTGTTGACGGTGTTCACGGGAGCGATGCCGCCCAGGTTGCCTTGCTCGACACCTGTAGCGGGCACGCCGGCCTGAGTGACGACGGTCAACACGTTGGGGTCGAACTGGAGTTCGAAGTCAGCGCCCAGGAACGATTGGCTGGGTGAAGTGGCGAGGACGTTGACGGTGAACGTGGCGTTGGGCTGGACCGTCGCATTCTGCGGGTCCAGCGAGATGGTGACACAGCCGGTTTGCGCCAGGGCCGCCGGGCTGGCAGCCGCCGACAGGAGGGCCAGCAGCGCCAGGACCAGCATGGTCGCCAGCGGCCAGCGATGCCGAAACGCGAAACGGGGGGATGACATGACGGTTGCCTCCTCTGGAAAAACGGGGCGCCGCGTCCGGTGAGGCGGGGCTGACGGCGGACGCCGGGTCGGGTCTGCTATCTATGGTATAGAACGAGGAGATTTCGCGCCCCGTTATTCCCTGGCGAAAGACCTGTAAAAATCGTTCACAATGCGGCGGGAAGGACGTAGGGGAAACGTCAGGGAAACGCCAGCTACAGGATTTTTTGTGGTGACCTAGCGCTTCGTGTTACAATTGACCGATTCAGCTTGGGCAAGGAGTAGCGCATGAAGTCCATGAAGTACTTGATTCCCCTGGTGGTAGTGTTGCTGACGGTGGCCGCGTGCGGTAGCGCGCCGAGCACCCCCAGCGCCAGCGGCCAGGCGTCCGCGAAGGAGGCTAGTGTGAACAAGGAAGTGACAACGCCGTCGGGCCTGAAGTACACCGACGTGAAGGTCGGGACGGGGGCAACCGCCGAGGCCGGCAAAACCGTGACGGTCCACTATACGGGGACGCTCAAGGACGGCAAGAAGTTCGACTCGTCGCGTGACCGCAACCAGCCGTTCAGCTTCAAGCTCGGCGCGGGGCAGGTCATCAAGGGCTGGGACGAAGGCGTGGCAGGCATGAAGGTCGGCGGCCAGCGTAAACTCGTCATCCCGCCCGACCTGGGCTACGGGGCGCGGGGCGCGGGCAATGTCATCCCGCCCAACGCCGAACTGACCTTCGACGTGGAACTGCTCGACGTCAAATAGGACAGTCTTATCCGCCCGGACCAGGAGCCACCCCAAAAGCGGGCTGGCTCCTGTTGCTGTGCGGCGCGCTGCGCTGGACCACGCCCACCGCGGCGTCGCGAGCGGCTGGGGCGCGCTGGCGGCCTCCGTGACGGGCTGGCTCCATAGTCACGGGCAGATGCTCCCGTTGTGGGCGGAATGCGACGGCCTCGGCGTCTCCTCCAGCGAGGTGGGACGGCCCTAGCGGCTGCCCTGGCAGGCCAGGCGGGGTGGGCCAACTGGCTCACCCCGCCTGGGTGTCTTCTCGGTGTCTGCCGACGCCTTCAGCGCAGGGCCGCCAGCGCCGCGAGGCGGCGGCGGGTAACGGCCTGCGCCCGCTCGTCGGGCGTGAGGGTCGCCAACAAGCGCTCGGCATGGGCGGGGGCCTGGGCATCGCCCTCGGCCGCGCGGCGCAGTTGGTCGTCCACGTCGGCCAGGAGGGCCAGGAGTTGGCGGTAGGCGCCCTCAGCGCGGGCAAGGCCTTGTTCGACCTCAACCACTTCGGCCAGGGCTTCGGTCGGCCCCGTCTCCAGCCCCAGGGTCGCCGCCTGCTGAGCGGCCTCAGCGCGCGCGGCGGCCAACGTCCGCGCGGCGGCGTCGAACTCCTGGCGGGCCGTCTGCCGTCGGGCCTCGACCGCCGCCGCCGCCAGCCGCGCGACAAGGGGACCGGCCAGAGCGCGCTCGGCGCTCGCCAGGTAGGCCGCCAGGTCGGGATAGTCGGGGTAGAGGTGGCGCGCCTGGCGGAGCAGGGTCAGCGCCTCAGGCCCGCCCTTCGCCAGCGCCTGGCCGACCAGGCTGTGCGCGTCGCGGTAGCGCTCCAGACGGCGTTGGGTCCGCGCCGCCTGGCGGTCCAGCATCTCGCGCTGGGGCCGCAGCGCCACACGGTCGTCCACGTTGAGCAGGTCATCGCCCAGTTGGGCACGCGCTTCCTGAAGGAGATCGAGGGCTTGCGAGGGGTCGGTCAGGGCAACGGCCTCGGCCTGGGCCAGGCGCCCGACGGCCAACTGGCGCAACGCCGTCAGGTAGCGCTCGCGCGCGTCGCGGCAGGCAGTCGTGGTATCGACGTCGGCCTCGGTCGCGGGGTCGTAGAGTTTGAGGATGCCGCGTTCCAGGGCGATGCGGGCCTGGCGGTAGGCCTCGCGGTAGTCCTGGGTCTGGAGCAGGTCGCTGACGCGGGTCAGGCGGCGCAGTGTCGCCTCGCGGACCGCACCGACCGCCTGAGCGACCTCCGCAACGCAGCGGCCCAGCTCGGCGTCCAGCAAGCCCGCCTCCTGTTGAGCCTGCCAGTCGCGCACCTCGTCCCACAGGGCCGTCAACTGGACAAGGTCGTGGTGGGCCGCCGCGCGGCGCGCGGCGGGGAGTACCTGGTCGAGACGCGCCGTGATGCGCAACGCGGTCTGGCGGCGACGCAGCCGTATCAGGGCGGCCTGGGCCTCGGCGTGGCACGGGTCCTGGCGAGCGACGGTCTGCCAGGCCCACAGGTGGTAGTCTACGTCGTCGGGCAGCGCGCGCTCGGCCTGGCGGGCGAACTCGGCCAGACGCTCCGTATCGATGTCCCCCTGCGCCGGATTCTCCGTGAGCGGTCCCCAATCGTCGGCAGGCATGACTCCTCCCTCCCAAAGTATAACCCGCCGCGCCTATTCATGAGAAAGACCGACCCTGAATCAGCCGGGCGATGGATACCGGAAGCGAAGTTCACGGGTACACTCAATACGTTCTGTCACAACCACAAGTCGTAGGTCGAGCGCGCGAAATCACAGCTCCGGTTGGTAGTCCGGACGCGCCCCCGTGGGCGTCAGTATCCTTCCCCTCCCTGGGATGTCCGGCGCGCTCTCAACACCTGGCAAGGGAGGGCGTATGGCAACCCTGACGGTCTTTTTTGACGCGCCGTGGTGGGTCGGCGTGGTGGAGGTCGAGGCGGAAGGTAGACTGCGGGCGCGGCGGACGGTGTTTGGCAGCGAGCCAGCCGACGCAGAGGTCTACGCGTTCGTCCAGCACAGCCTGGCGGCGCTAATGGCCGAGGACGGCGGCGAGGTCCAGGTGGATGTCGCCCCGCCACGCAAGGTCAATCCGAAGCGCCAGCAGCGCGAAGCCGCGCGGCTCGTGCAGAGCGAAGGCGTGTCCACCCAGGCCCAGGCGGCGCTCAAGGCGATCCAGGAAGCGCAGCACAAGGAGCGGCAGGTCGTCAGCCGCGAGGAGCGCGAGCGGCGCAAAGAGACCAAGCGGGAGAAGGCGCGCGAGAAGGCGCGGGCGCGACACCGGGGACGCTAAACGGTTCTTGCGTTCAATCTGGACAAGGGCGCGCTGTCGCTCTGAGAAGACCATGTCGCACACGACATGCGCTGGGGCAAGAACCTGGCGACTGTCATGCCGAACGCAGTGAGGCATCTGCTCTAGTACGGTTGGCAGAGGAGACCCCTCACTTCGTTCGGGGTGACAGGCGAAGGTTGTGACCAGCGCAGCGACTAGCCTGGGTAGGCGTTGCCGGGACGCCTGGACACCGACGTCTAGTCAAGGGCAACGACAGGCGGACGCCGCCGCCAGAAGCCCGTCGCCTCCTCAAAGGCGTGGGCGAGTTGGAGGACGCCGAAGTCGTCGCGCCAGCGGCCGACAATCTGGACACCGACGGGCAGCCCCTCGTCCGTGAAGCCGCACGGGACGGAGAGGGCCGGCTGGCCCAGAACGCTGATCCAGTAGCACGAGCGCATCCAGTCGATGTACGTGTCCAACTGGACGCCGTCGATCTCGGTGATGTACGGCTGCGTCACGTCAAACGGCGGAACCTGGCTGACCGGCAGGACCAGGAACTCGTAGCGGGTCATGAACTGCCGCATCCGCTCGTGCAAGACGGCGCGCAGCCGCTCGGCGCGGCCGATCTGCGGCCCGCTGAGTTGGCGGCCGGCCTCGATGTTCCAGACCACCGTCTCCTTCATCCTGTTGCGATGCGCGTCCAGCAGCTCGCCGTGGTTTAGCTCAAATTGCCAGGCGCGCAACGTTTTGAATACCTCATCGGCCTCGCTCAGGTCGGGGTCGGCGTCCTCGACCTGCAGGCCCAGCGCCTCGAACGTGCCACGCTGGGCGTCGATGACGCGGCTCACGCGCGGGTCGATGGGCAGGCCGCCCAGGTCACGGCTCCAGGCGACGCGCACGCCGTGGAAGTCGCGCGCCAGCGGGCGGGCGAAGACGTTGCCCGGCTCGGCGATGGACAGCGGGTCGCGGGCGTCCGGCCCGGCGATGGCCGTCAACAGGGTTGCGACGTCCCGGACGGTGCGGGCCAGCGGCCCATCCACCGACAGGGGCGACCACGGCGCCTGGGTAGGCCAGCGCGGCACGCGGCCGGGCGAGGGCCGCAAGCCGACGACGTTGCAGAAGCCGGCCGGATTGCGCAGCGAGCCGCCCATGTCGCTGCCGTCGGCGATGGGCAGCATGCCGCACGCCAGGGCGACCGCCGCGCCGCCGCTGCTCCCGCCGCATGTCTTGGACACGTCGTAGGGGTTGAGCGTCGCGCCGAAGACGGGGTTGAAGGTCTGAGAGCCGGCGCCGAACTCGGGCGTGTTGGTCTTGCCGACCGTCAGCGCGCCGGCCGCCTTGAGCCGCGCTACGATTAACTCGTCGTCGTCGGGTACAAAGTCGGCGAAGATGGGGCTGCCAAAGGTCGTGCGCAGCCCTCGGGTCAGGAACAGGTCTTTGTGGGCAACGGGCAGGCCGTGGAGTGGACCGAGGGGCGCGCCGTGCGCCTGAGCCTCGTCGGCGGCGCGAGCGGCGGCCAGCGCCTGGTCTGGAATCAGCGAGACGAGCGCGTTGACCTGGGGGTTGACGCGCTCGATATGTTCCAGGTGGGCGGCCATGACCTCGCGCGCCGACAGGTCGCCGCGTCGGATGTGGGCGGCCAGGTCGGTGGCGGTCAGAAAGACGATTTCCGAGGTAGACATGGCTGTCTCGCAACCTTATCTGTCGTACAAGAAGCCCAACTCGCGCGCCGCCTTCTCCAGGTCGGCGCGGAACTCGGGCGCGGCGATGTCGATGAGGGCGCGGGCGCGCTGCGGGATGGTCTTGCCGAACAGGTCAGCGATGCCATACTCGGTGGCGACGTAGTGAACGTGGCTATTGGAGGTGACGACGCCCGCGCCGCACTTCAAGGCCGGTACGATGCGGCTGAGGCGCGTCCCGTCACGCAGCGTCAGGCTGCTGGGCAGGGCGATGATGGGCAGGCCCCCCTTGGAGCGCGACGACCCATAGATGAAGTCGACCTGGCCGCCGACGCCGCTGTACAGACGCGGGCCGATGCTGTCAGCGCACACCTGCCCGGTCAGGTCTACCTCGATGGCCGAGTTGATGGCGACCTGACGGTCGTTCTGAGCGATGACGCGCGGGTCGTTGACGTAGTCCTGGGGGTGCATTTCCAGGAGCGGGTTGTCATCGACAAAGTCGTAGAGGCGCTGGGTGCCAATCAGGAACCCGCACACAATCTTGCCCCGGTGCAGCGTCTTCTTCTCGCCGGTGATGACACCGCGCTCGACGAGGTCGAGGACACCGTCCGAGAACATTTCGGTATGGATGCCCAGGTCACGGTGGCCGTGGAGCCGCCGCAGAACGGCGTCGGGGATCGCCCCGATGCCCAGTTGGAGTGTCGCCCCATCGGGCACCACCGCGGCGATATGGTCGGCGATGTGGTCCGCCAGCGGGTCCGTGCTCGCCATGTTCACTTCCGGAATTGGGTAGTCAACAGGGACGATCACGTCCAGGCGTGAGATATGAATACACGTGTCGCCCCAGGTGCGCGGCATGCGCGGGTTGACCTCGGCGATGACACAGCGGGCGCGCTCGGTACACGGCTTGGACAGCCCGACCTCAACGCCGAACGAGCAGAAGCCGTGTTCGTCGGGTGGAGAGACGTGGACCAGGGCTACGTCGAGGCGCAGGCGACCCGATTTGAAGAGACGGGGAATCTCCGACAGGAAGACGGGGGTGAAGTCGGCGCGGCCATCGTTGACGGCGGTGCGCGTGGTATCGCTGATGAAGGGGGTATTCAGGCGCAGATGCTCGGCCAGTTCAGGCGCGACGTGGGGGCCGGGGCCGATGGCGAGCACCTGGAACAGTTCGACATCCGTCAACTGCGGGGCGCGCGCGATGAGGGCGTTGAGCAAGGTCTGAGGCGCAGCGCACATGCCGCTGACAAACACGCGCATGCGGGAGTTGATGCGCTGGACGGCCTCGTCCGCGGTGCGGATTCGGTCCCGATACAGATACTGCCAGTCCATCGAGCCTGCCTTTCCCATCCGTGGTCGTGAGAGCGTCCGAACGCGGCGCCGACAACAGTTTTCAGCGCATTATACGCAATCCTGACCGCTTGTGGAGTGGAAGAGCGACTACCAGAAGGGCAGACCTCTTCACCTGAGCGCGCGCCGCGACGTGAAGCGTCGTTCACGGCCTGTCTTGACTGGCCGATGCTCTTCTGCTATGCTGTCGGCAAGCCCATCACGTCCCATAGCCCGTAAGGAAGACGTACCCTGTTCGGGAATGTCGACTACTGGCGGGAATTCGTGGAGGCGAAGGAGCGGGGAGCGAAGAACTCAGTAGACGCGTTGTCCATGATCTCCGATGGCGCGAAGGCTCACTACTACAACGACCCGTACTTCCAAGAGCGCGTCGAGTCCCTGTTCGAGGAACGCTTTCGCGGCGGTCGCTGACTGGGCCGAGACAGTATCATCATCGGAATGACAGCGCGGGGAGGCTTGTCGGCCTCCCCGCGTGTTGACTAGTCTTCGCGCTTGCGATCGCCCCGGCTCCGGCCGAGCATGTCCAGCAGCCGCGAGCGAAACACGATCATCAGGATAATCGCCACGATCACAGCCAGGTAGAGCATCTCGAGCGATCCGGTGCCGCCGTCTGGTGACAGGCCGAACCACTGCTCTATGAAATCCATACTGCCTCCTTGTGCTCTTGTTCCACCCGAGTGGCCCATTATAGCACGGTTTCATCCCGCGCGCAGCAAATTCGGAGGATGCCGGAATGGTCAGGCTAGTTGAAGTCAGCATTCTCGCCGTCGCGCTGTGGCCGTGCCTGCGTCTGGGCCTGAATGCGTCGTTTCGCCGCGACTTCCCGCCCCTGGCCGTCACCCTGATCGCCCTGGCGGGCCTGTCCGGCGTCGGCATCGCTGCTCTCGTCTTCCTCGCGCCGTGGCTACTGCACGTGGTGACGGCGCTCGCCGTCGCGGCCGCCGTCGTTCTCCTCTGGCGAGCGCGGCCGGCCTATGGACGGCGACGCGGCTGGCCGCCCGGCGCGCTCACCGTCGTGTCGAGCGACGCTCTCGTCAACCCTGACTTCTATTCCGAGCAGGCGGCGCGCTATGGCCCGGTCTTCAAAATCGACGGGGCCTTGCGGCGCACCGGCATGAGCCTGCCTCTGCGCCCGATGGTCTGTGTGGTCGGGCTGGGGCGAGGACGTACGCTGCTAAGTGACCATGCGGACCGCCTGGCGCCGCCAGCCGCCGCGTTCCACCGTTTCATCCCCGGCGGTTTCCTCCGCTACATGGAGCCGACGCTGCACCACGAGTATCGGCGTATCTTCCGCGCGGTCTTCCTGCCGCGCCTCATCCAGACCCACGAGCCGGAGCTGGCGGCGCTCACGCGTCGTGAGTTGGCAGCGTTGGCCGAGCAGTGCGCGCTCGCCTCCGAACAGGGCATTCTCCCGCGCCCGACCTTGACCCACCTAGTATTCACCCTCTGGGCCCGCCTATTCTACGGCCTGACGCCCGACGACGACGCCTTCAACCGCCTCGCAGCGCTGAGCGTCACGCTCGACAAGCCCAACACAGGAGGGTTGCTGGCGGACGTCGGCCCGGCGCTGGCCGACACCGTAGGCCTCGTGCGGGATCAACTCGCCGTCCTCGCGGCGCAGTCAGCCGACACGCCCTGCTTCCTGGCCCAACTAGCGCACATCTATCCCAAGACCGCAGACGACGCGACGGCGCTAGGCAACCTGATCTACACGTTTAGCAACTCCCTTCACGACGTCTCGGCGCTCCTGGTGTGGGCGCTGCAGATGCTGGGGGACAACCCTACGTGGATCGACGCGCTACGAGCCGAGGTCGACACGATCCACGGCGCGGCCCCACCTGGCGGTCTGGCCGACCGAATCATCATGGAAACGCTACGCTTGGAGCAGAGCGAGTACCTCACGCGCCGCGTCCTGGCTCCGGTCTCCATCGGCGCGTGGACCATCCCGCGCGGCTGGCTCATCCGTGTCTGTGTCCGCGAGAGCCACCGCGACCCTGCCGTCTTCGCCGCGCCGCTGACCTTCAACCCGGACCGATTTCGAGAGCGGACCTACACGCGGGACGAGTATTCGCCCTTCGGGACGGGCAGCCATGCCTGCCTGGGCAGCCTCCTCACCCAGATCGTCGGGCGGCTGTTCCTGACCGAGTTGGCGCGCGGCTTCGACTGGCGCGTCGTTGCCGACGGCCCCCGCGAGTTTGGCCGCCTGCACTGGCAGCCCAGCCGCCACTTCCGCATCACGTTGCGCCCCCGCTTGCTTGACGAATGACAGATTCGTTCTATCATATTCGGCCATAGCATGTTATCGATTATCGCCACCGACCCGCCGACACGGGTCCGGTGAAAGGGACCGTCTGTGATCCGTACCAGCGCCAGGTCCGCGCGGCCAACTGAGCAACGCGTCGTCGTCACCGGAATGGGCATTGTCAGCTCCATCGGCCACAACGTCGACGCGATGTGGGACGCTCTGGTCCAGGGACGGTCGGGGGTGCGGCGGGTCGAAGGGCTGAACGCCGAGCAGTATCCGACCCGCATCGCGGGCTACATCGCCGACTTCCGGCCCGAAGATACCATCGACCCGCGGGAGGCGCGGCGCATGGCCCGCTTCTCACAGTTCGCCGTCGTCGCCAGCCGGGCCGCCCTCGCCGACGCCGACTATCGGCCCGACGGCGAGGCGCTGCGCGCTGGCGTCCTGCTGGGCAACGGCATTGGCGGCCTGGACGAAGTCGAGCGGGGCATGCGGACCCTGGTCGCGCGAGGCGGCATGCGCGTGCCTCCGGCCATGATCATGATGATTATCTCGAATATGGCCGCCTTCCACGTCGCGCACACCTTCGGCCTGCTTGGTTACAACAACACCGTCGTCACGGCGTGCGCGGCGGGGACACAGTCCATTGGTGAGGCCTACGAGGCGATTCGGCGTGGGCAGGCCGACGTCCTGGTGTGCGGGGGTGCGGAGGCCGCCCTGTGCGAGCTATCGCTGGCCGCCTTCTCGGTGAACCACGCCTACTCGCGGCGCAACGACGACCCGGCGCGGGCCAGCCGCCCGTTCGACCGCGACCGCGACGGCTTCGTGCCCAGCGAGGGGGCAGGGATTCTCGTTCTCGAACGGCTGAGCCACGCGCTGGACCGCGGGGCGCGCATTCACGCCGAAGTCCTCGGCTACGGCACCTCGACCGACGCCTACCATGTCGTCACGCCGGAGCCGACGGGCGCGGGCGCTGCGCGCGCCATGACCTGGGCGCTCGAGGCGGCGGGGCTGGCGGCGGCGGATGTCGACTACATCAACGCCCACGGCACCAGTACCCTGGCGGGCGATGTCGCTGAGACGCGGGCCGTCAAGGCGGCGCTGGGGCGGCACGCTTACCGGATACCGATGAGCGCGACGAAATCCATGACCGGCCATCCCATGGGGGCGGCCGGGGGTATCGAGGCCATCGCTACCATCAAGACGATCCAGACGGGCTGCATTCACCCAACCATTAACCTCGACCATCCCGACCCGGAGTGTGACTTGGACTACGTCCCCCACGTCGCCCGCCGCGCCGATGTGCGCGTGGCGATCTCCAACTCGTTCGGCCTGGGCGGCCAGAACGCCTCCATTATCCTCGCCCGCTACGAGCCTGGGGCTTGACCCGGCCCATCCAGTCTGCTATCCTCTCCAACTCAACAGGACTTCATCACAGACCAGGAGGGGCCTATGGCCGTCATCCGTTGGGGCATCATCGGCTGCGGCAACGTCACCGAGGTCAAGAGCGGCCCCGGCTTCCAGAAGGCGCGCAACTCGCAGCTCGTCGCCGTGATGCGCCGCGACGGCGCGTTGGCGCGCGACTACGCCGAGCGCCACGGTGTCCCCCGCTGGTACGACGACGCCGACGCCCTCATCCACGACCCCAACGTGGACGCGGTCTACATCGCTACGCCGCCCTCGTCGCACCAGGAGTACACCCTGCGCGCCGCGGCGGCGGGCAAGCCCGTCTACGTCGAGAAGCCCATGGGCCTCAACTTCGCCGAGTGCGAGGCGATGATCCAGGCGTGCCGCGCCGCCAACGTGCCGCTGTACGTCGCGTACTACCGGCGGGCGATGGCGCCCTTCCTCAAGGTGAAGGAGTTGGTCACAGGCGGCGCGATTGGCGAGCCACGCTTCGTCCAGATCACGCTCCACCAGCCGCCCGCCGCCGACCTGGACGGCGACGCGCTGCCCTGGCGCGTGCGGCCAGAGATTGCGGGCGGCGGCCACTTCGTCGACCTGGGGTCCCACATGCTGGACTTCCTCGACGACGTGCTCGGCCCCATCCGTGACGTCGCCGGCTTCGCCGCGCGGCAGGCGGCGCGCTATCCCGCCGAGGACATCGTCAGCAGCGCGTTCGTGTTCGAGTCGGGGGTCCAGGGTGTGGGGACGTGGTGCTTCACGGCCTACGGGAGCGTGGACCAGACGGAGATTGTCGGCAGCGCGGGCAAGGTAGCGTACGCGACGTTCGACGCGCGCCCCGTCGTCACCCTCACTACGCCCGACGGCGTCACCGAGTTCCCCTTCGAGTATCCGCCCCACGTCCAGCAGCCGCTCATCCAGACCGTCGTGGACGACCTGAACGGCGAAGGCCGCTGCCCCAGCACGGGCGAGAGCGGCGCGCGCACGACGTGGGTCATCGACCAGATGCTACGCGCCCTGCGCGCCGCGGTGTGAGGAGGCCCGATGGACCTTCAGTTGGCGGGACAGGTGGGGATTGTGACCGGGGCCAGTCGGGGCATTGGGCGGGCCATCGCCGAGACGCTGGCGGCGGAGGGGATGCGCCTGGCGCTGGTGGCGCGCTCGCAGGACCAGCTCACTGACGTGGCAGCCGCCTTACCCACGCCGTCCCTCGTCCTGGCGGCCGACTTGCGCGACCCAGCTGCGCCGGCGGCGGTCGTCGCGGCTACCGTCGAGCGCTTCGGGCGGCTCGACGTGCTTGTCAACAACGCCGGCGCGACCCAGCGCGGCGACTTCCTGGCCCTGTCGGATGACGACTGGCAGGACGGCTTCGCCCTCAAGTTCTTCGGCGCTATGCGCCTATGCCGCGCCGCCTGGCCGCACCTAAAGGCCAGCGGCGGGAGTATCGTCAACATCGTGGGCGTCGGGGGCCGCACCGCCAGCGCCGAGTTTACCATTGGCGGCTCGGTCAACGCGGCCCTGCTCAATCTCACCAAGGCGCTGGCCGACCGCGGCGTCCAGGACGGGGTGCGCGTCAATGCCGTGAACCCTGGTTCCATCGCCACCGACCGCCTCCAGGGCCGCGTGCGGACCCTGGCCGCCCAGCGCGGCATCGACACCGAGACCGCCGCCCACGAGCTGGCGCGCGGCATGCGGATTGCCCGCTTTGGCGAGCCAGGCGAGATTGCCGCCGTTGTCGCCTTCCTCGCCTCTGCCCCGGCGCGGTACATCCACGGGGCCGTCGTGGATGTCGACGGTGGGGCCACGCGTACCCTGTAGAACGTCATGCCACCCTCACCGACCACGCGCCTCTACCTGGCCGACGACCACTGCTTCGCCACCACTGCGACCGTCGTCGCTGTACGTGACAACGCCATTGCCTTCGACCAGTCCCCATTTTACCCGGGCGGGGGCGGCCAACCGCCCGACGACGGCGTAGCAACACTGCCCGACGGGACGACGCTGCCCATTGTGTCCGTCCTGGCCGACGCGGACGGGGTGCTGTGGCACATCGTGGCTGCGCCGCCGCCTGACGACAGCGTGGGGCAGACGGCCCGGTTGACACTCAACGCGGCGCGGCGGCTGGCCCTGATGCGCTACCACACCGTCCTGCACGTCCTCAATACCATTGCCCTGCGCGACTATGGCGCGTGGATTACCGGCGTCCAGATTGGCGAGGCCAGTTCGCGCATCGACTTCAAGTGGGAAGGCTTCACGTCGGCCTTATGCGCGGAGGTGGCCGACAAGGTCAACGCCGTCCTGGCTGCTGACCTCCCGCTGCGCGCCTATACCATCAGCGAAGACGAGTTTCGCCGCCGCGATGACCTGCGGCGCACCCTGGCAGCGCAGCCCCCGGTGGTGAACCGGCAGGTGCGCGTCGTGGCGATTGAGGGTTTCGACGCGCAGGCGTGTGGCGGAACCCACGTCCACCGCACCTCGGAAGTCGGCCGCTTCGCCATTACCCGCACCGAGAACAAGGGGCGCATCAACAAGCGCTTGTACGTCCACCTCGACCCGCCGGCCGCGTGAACCCTTCAGGAGCGTCTATGACAACCCCGGCCGTCCCCCGTATCCGCGACATCGAGCGCATCACCGTCAACGTGCCGTTCACGCCGCGCTGCCAGGAGTGGAACGCCCGCGAGGTCTGGCAGTGGGGCATCTCCGAGGTCATCCGCGTCACGACGGACACCCCCGACATCGTCGGCTACGGCGAGACCATCCTGCACTACACGTGGGGTCGGACGCCGGATGAGGCCGTCACCCACGCGCGGGGCCGCCACGCCGCCGAGTTGCTGGGCGACGACACGCTGGGAGCGGGCTTGCAGATGGCCCTCTATGACGTCGTCGGCCAGGCGCTGGGCGTCCCCGTCTACCGCCTGTTCAACCTGCCCCCGGTGCGGGAGTGGTGCCCCATCTCGTGGTGGAACATCGACATGCCGCCGGAGGCCTACGCCGAGGAGGCGCAGGCGGCGGTTGCCCAGGGCTATACCTCGTACAAGATCAAGATTCGCCCGTGGTGGGATGTCTACGCCCAGGTCGAAGCCATCAGCGCCGTCACGCCGCCCACGTTCCGCCTCGACCT
>CAZLBQ010000050.1:1846-18785 GCA_964557745.1 uncultured Anaerolineales bacterium | reverse complement strand
TCTCGCCCATTACCATCGGCCTGGTCGCTGTCGTCGTCGCCGCCCTGGCCGGCTTTGCCATCTACTACAACCAGGTTCGCAACGCGCCGCCACCGCCAGTCGCCCGCCCGGCGACGACGCCCGGCGTCACGTCCAGCAACCTGCCCGCTGGGTTCACCCCCGAAGGCTACCCGTACAAGGGGGCCGCCGACGCCAAGGTGGTGGTCGAAGCCTTCTCCGACTATCAGTGCCCGTATTGCGGAGATTTCGTGAAGAACGTCGCGCCGCGTATCGACGACGAGTTCGTCAAGACCGGCCGCGTCAAGTTCGTCTTCCGCGACTTCCAGTTCCTCGATCGTGGGGCAGGCGGGGCGGCCAACCCCTCCGGCGAGTCGCACCGCGCCGCCCTGGCCGCCTACTGCGCGGGCGAGCAGAACCCGGCGCAGTACTGGTCGATGCACGACCTGATCTATCAGAGCCAGCCGGAAGGGGGGCGGGAAAACGTCGGCGCGTTTAGCGACGCCAACCTGGAGGGCATGGCCGGGCAGTTGGGGCTGGACCTGGGCCAGTTCCGGTCGTGCATGCAGAACCAGGCCGCCAAGTACAATGCCCTCATCACGCGCAGCATGACCGACGGCGAGGGTAAGCAGGTTCAGGGGACGCCGACGTTCTTCGTCAACGGGCGCATTGTCACGAGCGGCGACTACGACACTCTGAAGGCCGCCATTGAGTTGGCCGAGCAGACAAGTTAACCTCCACCCGAAAGGCGACCCACCCGTGGCGAAGTACCTGGCTCTGTTGGTACTGGTGTTGGGCCTGGTCGGTATTGTGGCGCTGGGCGTGGTGCAGCCGACGCGTCAGGCGGGGCAAGGGGCTGGCCCGCCGCTCAGCCTGGGCCTGCAGGAGGTGGCGAGCGGACTCGACGAGCCGGTGGCGGTGGTTGACCCGCAGGACGGCTCGCCGCGGCTCTACATCGTGCTGCAAGAGGGCCGCATCGTCGTAGACGACGACGGTAAGCTCCTACCCGCTCCCTTCCTGGACATTCGCGCGCTGGTCCACCGCGACGAGACGTCGGGTGGCTTGCTCGGCCTCGCCTTCCACCCCGACTTCGCCCAGAACGGGCTATTCTACGTCGCTTACGCCGACACGACAGGCAACCTCGTCGTCGCCCGCTACCACAGCGGCGATGCGACGACGGCTGATCCAGGTTCAGGCATCTCTCTCCTCACCATCGACAATCCCACCGCGCGCCACTATGGGGGCGCGCTCGAGTTCGGGCCGGATGGCTATCTCTACCTCGGCGTCGGCGACGGGGACCGAGACGACGACCCGACGGGGGCTGCCCAGGACCCCGCCCAGTTGTTGGGCAAGCTGCTGCGCATCGACGTCGATCACGGCGAGGCGTATGCCATCCCCACCACCAATCCGCTCGCCACAGCGCCCGGTGTCCGCCGCGAAATCTGGGATATTGGGTTGCGCAACCCGTGGGGTTTGAGCTTCGACCGCCAGACGGGTGACCTGTGGCTCGCCGACGTCGGTCAGGACCAGCAGGAGGAGATCAACCTCGAACTGGCCGAGACGGGCGGCTGGAACTATGGCTGGCCGCAGATGGAGGGGCGGCTGTGTCTCCCCCTCAACAGTGAGTGCAACGACCTGCTGCGCATCACGCCCGTCGCCAGCTATGGTCATCAGGCCGGCGACTGTGCCGTGATTGGCGGCTACCGCTATCGCGGCGCGCTCATCCCGCCGCTCTACGGCACGTATGTCTTTGGTGACTACTGTTCGGGGAGGGTGTGGGGCCTTACCGAAGGCCGCGAGGGCGGCTGGCTCAAGGATCAACTTCTCGATACCGACCTCAACATCGCGGCCTTCGGTGAGGACGAACGGGGCGAACTTTTGCTAGCCGACTACGGCGGCGCGGTCTACCGCGTCACACCGTAGGGCCGCGATGGCTTACTGAGCGACGCGGGGGTAGAGCCGCCCGGCGATCATGACCAGCGCCGCCAGCGCGACGATGAGGACGGCGAAGTCCATCCCCAGGCCAAACACCGACACCCCACCCGCTAGCATCAACGCTCGCAGCGCGTCGACTTCGTACGTCAGCGGGTTGACGTGGGAGATGACCTGCAGCCAGGTCGGCATGATGGCGATGGGGTAGATGGCGTTGCTGGCGAAGAACAGCGGCATGGTCAGTACCTGGCCGATGCCCATGAACCGCTCGCGGGTCTTGACCAGGCAGGCGATGATGAGCGAGAAGGTCGAGAACAGCGCCGCGCCGAGCAGGACGGTGACCAGCACGCCGAGCAGCGCCAGTGGGTTCCAGTTGAGCTTGACCCCCAGCAGCAGCGTCAGGACGTAGATAAGCACCGCTTGCGACAGGCTGCGCACGCCGGCCGACAGCGCCTTGCCGAGTACGAGGGCCGTGCGCGGCGTCGGGCTGACCAGGAACTTCTGCAGGATACCCAGGTCGCGCTCCCAGATGACGGCGATGCCATAGAAGATGGCGATGAAGAGGACGCTCTGCGCCAGGATGCCGGGGGCCATGAAGTCGATGTAGCGCATGTCGCCCGTTGGGATAGCCCGGATCTGGTTGAACACCTGCCCGAACACCAGCAGCCAGAGCGCGGGCTGCACGGCGCGCGTCACAAGTTCCGTTGGGTCGTGGCGCAGCTTGCGCGCCTCCAACTCCGCGATGGTCGCGGTCTTCTGGATGAAGCGGATGATGCCGCTGAGTGGGTTGGCCGGCCGCGCCAGGGTTGGGCTAGCCAAGTCGGCGCGCGGTACGCCTTGTTCGCGTAGTGTCACGGAAACTCCCTCCTGTCTCCAACGTGTCGCCCGTGTAGTGGGCGAAGACCCTATCCAACGTCGTCTCCGGGCCGCCAATCGACGCCTTCAATTCAGCGGGCGTCCCCAACGCTACCACCTTCCCCAGGTGCATAATCGCGATGCGCTGACACAGCGCGTCCGCTTCCTCCATGTAGTGCGTCGTTAATAGAATCGTCGTGTTGTAGGCGGCGCGCACCTCCTGGATGTGCTGCCAGACGGCTTGGCGCGCCACCGGGTCCAGCCCGACGGTCGGTTCGTCCAGGAACAGCACACTGGGCCGGTGCAGCAGCGACTGGGCAATCTCCAGGCGGCGGATCATGCCGCCGGAGTAGGTGCGCACCAGCCGCTCCGACGCGTCGCTCAGGCCCATGAAGTCGAGGGCGCCGCGCACGCGCGTCTCCTGCTCGGCGCGGGGCAGGTCGTAGAGCTTGGCGAAGATGAGCAGGTTCTCATAGCCCGAGAGCGCGCCGTCGGCCGAGAGCATCTGGGGCACGTAGCCTATGATGCGCCGCACCTGGGTCGCCTCGCGCACGACGTCGAAGCCGGCGATGCGGGCGTGGCCCGCGCTGGGCGGCAGGAGCGTCGTCAGCATCTTGATGACCGTTGTCTTGCCCGCGCCGTTGGGGCCGAGCAAGCCGAAAATCTCGCCCGCTTCGACACTGATGTTCAGGGTGTCTACTGCCGTCAGTGCCCCAAAGCGCCGCGTCAAGCCCTCAGTTTCGAGAATCGCCATGCTCCCGCCTCCCTTCCTGAGTGCCAAAGACCCGCCGCAGGGCGCGCATGGCCTGGCTGACCGCCGCCTGGTCTTCTTCGCTCAGTTGGTCCAGTATCACGGCCAGGTCGGCCTGCGTCGCCCGACGCATCGTGCCCAGCATCGCCACCCCTGCCTGAGTCAACGTCAGGGTGACATACCGGCGGTCGTTGGGGGCGGCGGCGCGCGTCACCAGCCCGCGCCCCACCAGGTCTTCCACAATCTTGGACAGCGAGGACAGGGTGAGGCCGATATGGTCGGCCACGTCACCCAGCGAGACGCCAGGGCGCCGGTCGAGGTAGGCCAGGGTGCGGAACTGGGGGACGGACAGGTCCGCCGCACGATGCGCTCGCATCGTGGCGCGGATAGCGGCCATCACGAGCGGCACGACCTCCAGCACGTCCTGGGCGCACTCCGGCGCCGTCTTAATAGTTTCTTGTTCCAACTGTTTCATAATTCAAGTATACCTCGTTCTGGGGCCGTTGTCAATGGCCCTGGCTGAGAGTCCGGTTAGAAGGGGTCGGGTGAAGGTTTCACCACCTGCCTGGGCTGCGGCTCGTGCCCCGTATTCCTTAGCGCGGGCGTACGTCTGTGTGAGTAGGGATACGCTACGCTGCTTTCCCCACTCTATCGACAAATCAAAATGACAAGGAAGTCGCACATGCGCAAGGGATGGCTTTGGCCCGCGCTCGTGGTGGTGGTGGTCGTGGTGGCGCTCGCGCCGCGCTCGAATCAACCCCTCGCCGCCGACGCGCCGCCTACCTATCAGCAGTTCCTCCCTGTGGCCGGCAAGCACATGCTCTGGCCCGGCCACATCTACACCTATCGGTTGCCGGAGCGCACGGGGTTTGGCGTAACGTTCGGGCCAGACGGCGCGCTGTACCTCGCCGGCAGTATGATCACCCGCTTCGCCCGCGACGGAACCTTCTCCCAGACCGAGCTGCCGTCGCGCGGCGGCTGCTACGACCTGGCGTTTGGCGTTGACGGCGCGTTGTGGTGCAGTGACAACAACAACAATGTGGTGGTCCGCCGCGCCGTGACCGGCCAGGTGAGCGAGATCGACATGGTCACGCTGCGGCGGCCGCGGGCGCTCATCCTGGCCCCCAACGGGGATATCTGGGTCGGCGGGGACAATGGCTACGGGCGCATCACCCAGGACGGTGACTTCACCCCGTTCCCCGTCTCGACGGGGGAGCAGCCGTCGACCGTCGGCGATTTTGCCATCGGTGCGGACGGCGCGGTGTGGGCGACGTTCCCGCAGCGCAACATGATCGGGCGCATCGCGCCGGACGGCACGCTGACGCCCTTCACCACGCCGGGCAACCTCGTTGGCCCCACCTGGATCACGAGCGGCGCGGACGGTGCGCTGTGGTTCACGGCGGAGGGGCGGCTCGGCCGACTGACCCGCGACGGCCACGTCACCGCCTACGAACTGCCCTGGCAGCCCCGCTACTTTCCGGGCCTCGGGGCTACTCGCGACGGCTCGATCTGGTTCGCCACGGCCAACTTCCCGCAACTCGGCCGCATTACTCCGACCGGGTCCGTGGAGTTCTCGTCGGCGCAGCCGGGCAGCTCGGTGTGGCGGCTGCTCATCGGCCCCGACGATAGCCCGTGGTTCATCCTGGACGACGGCGCCGCCGTCGGTGTGCTCAAGAGCGACGACCCCGCCACGCCGCGCCCGACGCCGACGGTATCGGTGACGCCGCACCCCTCGCGCACGCCGACGCCGACCCCGACGCCGACACCGGCCGTCGCCATCACCGAGTTCCCCATCCCGGCCACGGTGAGCAACCCTATGGGCATCGCCGCCGGTCCCGACGAGGTCTGGGTATCCGACCAGTATCTCAAGGGCGTGTGGCGCCTCCTGCCGTCGGGGGCCATGACCCCCATCCCGCTGCCGACGCCCGCCCTGCCGGGCGGCCTGCTGCCGGAAGCCAACGGTGGGCTGTACGTCGCAGTGGGCGAACTCGACACCGTCGCCCACCGCCTGCCGACAGGGGCCTGGCGCACGTTCGACATCCCGGCCGACAGCCGCGGCGTGGGCGCGCTCGCGCGCGGGCCTGACGGCGCGGTATGGTATCTCAAGTGGCAGGGAGGCCGCGTCGGGCGGCTGACCGCCGACGGCGCGACCAGCGAGTACATCCTGCCCGGCGCGGACACCTATCCCAACTCCCTCGTCGTCGGGCCGGACCGCGCCCTGTGGCTGGCCCACACGCGCGGCATCGGCCGCCTGACCCTCGACGGCGCGTACAACGAGTACGCCGTCACGGGCGGCGCCTTCGGCATCCGCAGCGGGCCGGACGGCGCGCTGTGGTTCTACCAGCCCAGCCGGCTAGGCCGCATCACCGTCGAGGGCGAGGTGACGCTCTTCCCGCCGCTGCCCCTGCCGATGCTGATCAACGGCTTGACCAGTGGCCCTGGCGGCGCGATCTGGTTCACGTCGGGCATGACCAACCAGATTGGCCGCTTCACGCCCCCCGACGCCCTCAACCTGTACCACACTCCCACCGAGCGGACCTTCCCGGAAGACATCACGTGGGGAGCGGACGGCGCCCTGTGGTTCACCGAGGATTACTCCGGCGGCGTGGGGCGGCTCATGCCGGAGGGCTGGCAGACAGGTATGACCCCCACGCCGACGGCGACCCTGTGGCCCTTCACCACGCCGACGCCCCAGGCCACGCTAGCGCGCCCGCCGCACTTCGAGGGCTTCACCACCGGCAGCGCTGGCGAAGAGCCGACCGACGTGGCGGTGGGGCCGGACGGCGCCATCTGGTTCACCCAGTTCTTCACCAACTACGTCGGCCGCCTCGCGCCTGACGGCCGCCTGACGGAGTTCCCCATCCCCGTGCCCGACAGCGGCCCGCGCTACATCACCGCCGGACCAGACGGCGCGGTGTGGTTTGTCCTGTGGCAGGCGGGCAAGGTCGGGCGGCTGACGCCGCAGGGCGACTTCAGCGTCTTCACGCCGGTCGCGGGCGCGACGAACTACTTCGACATCACGACCGGACCGGATGGCAACTTGTGGCTGACCGAACTCACCGGCAACCAACTCGTGCGCCTCACGCCGACGGGCCAGGCCACGCTCTTCCCCCTCGATGGGTCGGGCGCGCAGGTACCGTACCGCCTGGTCAGTGGGCCGGACGGCGCGCTGTGGGGGATTCGCACCGACAAGGTCACGCGCTTCACCCTCGACGGCCACCCGACGACGACGTACACCCTGCCCCACGACGGGTCGGAGGGCGAGATCACGGTGGGACCGGATGGCGCGTTCTGGATCAGCGGGCCGATGGCGTATGACCCTTCGGCTTGGGGCATCCCCATTGTCGCGCGCTGCACGCTGAGCGGCAAGATCACCGAGTTTCGCTTCCCGCACGGGGAGAACGGGGTACGCGGGGCCTTTGGCATCACTGCCGGCCCCGACGGAGCCATCTGGTTTGCCGACCCGCTAGGCCGGCAACTGGTGCGCCTGGCGCTCACGAGCGAGGTCCAGTCCTTCCGCCTGCCCTGGCCCAACAGCGCGCCGGTCCAGGTCGTGGTCGGCCCCGACGGCGGCATCTGGTTCACCAGCGGGGGCCAGTACAACATCGGGCGGCTGGCGCTCAAGTAGGGGACAACAAAGCGCCAGGGGGCGTCACGCCGGCGACGCGCCCCTGGGCCAGGAAGGGAATCTCTTGGGGGTTGAAGGTTGAAGGTTGGAGGGTAATCTTCCAACCTTCAACCTGCAACTTGCAACCTGCAACGCCTAGCGGCGGTTGCGCAGGAAGGTCGGGACGTCCAGGTCCTCTTCCGCGCGCGGGCTGTTGTAGCGCGGCGTGAAGTCGCGGATGTTGGTGCTCGTGCTAGACGCGCCGGTCGTGCCGGTGGGGGCCAGAACGCGCGGCTGGGATGGGCGGACGACCTCGGGGCGCTTGACGCCCGGGATGGGCTGGCGGGCCGACACGGCGTCGAACCCCGTCGCCACCACGGTGATCTGGATGGTGTCGGTCATGTTCTCGTCGATGACCGCGCCGAAGATGATGTTGGCCTCGGGGTGCGCCATGCGCTGGATCACCGCCGCCGCCTCGTTCACCTCGCTCAGCATCAGGTCTGGGCCGCCGGTGACGCTGAACAGCACGCCCTGCGCCCCGTCAATGGTCACGTCGAGCAGCGGCGATGCGATGGCCTGCTCGGCGGCGTTGATGGCGCGGTTGTCACCGCTCGCCCGCCCGACCGCCATCAGGGCGGCCCCGCCGTTGGCCATGATCGTCCGCACGTCGGCGAAGTCGAGGTTGATCAGGCCGGGCACGGTGATGAGTTCCGAGATGCCCTGGATGCCCTGGCGCAGCACGTCGTCGGCCAGGCGGAACGCCTCGGTGATGGTCGTCTTCTTGTCCGAGATGTCGAGCAGGCGGTCGTTGGGGACGACGATGAGGGTGTCCACCTGCTCCTTGAGGCGGGCGAGACCCTCCTCGGCGGCGCGGCGGCGCTGGCTGCCCTCGAAGCTGAACGGCTTGGTGACGACGCCGATGGTCAGCGCGCCGGTCTCGCGGGCGAGTTCCGCGATGACGGGGGCTGCGCCGGTGCCGGTGCCGCCGCCGAGGCCGGCGGTCACGAAGACCATGTCCGCGCCTTCGATGGCCGCGTACAGGTCATCCTGGCTCTCCTGGGCGGCCTTCTCGCCGACCTCCGACTTGCCGCCCGCGCCCAGCCCCTTCGTCAGCTTGTCGCCGATCTGGAGGCGGGTGGGGGCCTTGGAGAACTGGAGGGCCTGGGCGTCGGTGTTCACGGTCAGAAACTCGACGCTCTTAACCCCCTCGGCGATCATGCGGTTGACGGCGTTCGAGCCGCCGCCGCCCACGCCGATGACGCGGATGAGGGCGGTGCCGTTGGCGCTGTGGATGGGGCCGGCGGACTCGGTCGGACGGCGGGTAGGACGGTTCTGCATGGTGTCAAGACTCCTTTCGCGGTGCATGGTGGTGTTGGCGCATGGTTATCATCGTTGCAAGTGGCAGGTTGAAGGTTGAAAGTTGAACCTACGCTTAACTTTCAACCTTCAACCTGCAACCTTTAACCAGGAAGAAACGCGCGGCGGATCCAGTTGAAGAAACGGGTGACGATGTCTGGCCCCGGCCGCGTCTCGACCAGACTCGTCTCTTCGGGATTGCTGTAGCGCATGGCCCACATGAGCAGCCCGATGGCCGTCGAGTAGGCCGGGCCGGACACGCCGTCGGTCAGGCCGTCGAGCCGCTCCGGCTCGCCGACGCGGACGGGCATCTGGAGCAGGTAGCGCCCCAGGTCACGCAGCCCTTCGAGCTGGCCCGTGCCGCCGGTGAGGACGAGGCCGGCCGGCAGCAGGTTGGCATAGCCCGCCTTCTCGATGTTCTCATAGATGAGGGTCAGCAACTCGTGGCTGCGCGCTTCGAGGACTTCGGCCACGAAGCGGCGTGGCACTTTCTCGGTCTTGCCGTTGCCGAAGCCGTTGGTCATGACCGGCTCGGCCTCGACCACGGCCTCCGGGATACAGTGGCCGTAGGCGCACTTGATCTTCTCGGCCATGTCGTACGGCGTGCGTAGGACGACGGCTAGGTCGTTGGTCATCTGGTGGCCCGCGACGGCCACGACGCCGGTGTAGACCACGCCACCGTCGGCGAAGATGGCGACGTCGGTCGTCCCGCCGCCCATGTCGGCCAGGCAGACACCCATCTCGCGCTCAGCGGGCGTCAAGACGGCTTCAGCCGAGGCCAGGGGTTCCAGGACGAGGTCGTGGGCGTGGATGCCCGCCCGCTGGACGGCGCGCACCAGGTTGTGGAGCGAGGCCGTCGCGCCACTGATAATGTGGACGTTGGCCTCCAGGCGGAACGCCTGCATCCCGACCGGCTCGCGGATGCCGTCCTGGCCGTCGAGGACGTAACTGCGCGGGATGATGTGGACGATCTCTCGCGTAGGGGCGATGGTCAGGCTGGCCTGGGCATTCTCGATGGCGCGCTGGACGTCGCCCTGGGTAATCAGGCGGTTGCCGTGGGTGATGGCGACGACGCCGCGCGCGTTGTAGGATTGGATGTGCTCGCCGGTCACGCCAACGTAGGCGTGCTCGACGGTGTAGCCCGATACGCGCTCGGCCTGCGCCACCGCCGCCTTGATGGCGTGGCTGCACTCCTCGACGTTGACCACCATGCCCTTCTTCATGCCCAGGGCCGGGGCCTGGCCGACGCCGACGATGCGCAGGCGCTCGTCCACGTCCAACTCGCCAATCACGGCGACGATCTTCGTTGTTCCGACATCCAACCCGACTAATGTCTTCGTCATGGCAACCACCCTCTCGGTTCGACGCTGGACGATAGACGATAGACCAACCCACAATCGTCAATCGTCAATCGTCAATCGTCAATCACTTCGCGTTCTTCAGTTTGTAGTAAGGCCGCTGACCGTAGCGCATGTCCACGTACTCTGGCTCCAGCTTCTGCCCTTTCAACTCGCGGCTCAAGGCGTTGAGCACGGCGACCTTGGCGGCGATGGCCTCGTCCTTGACCCCGAAGTAGGCGGGCCAGCCCTGAGCTGTGACCACCCCCACCCCTCGCTCCTGCGAGTACACCACGCGCTGGGCGTCAGGAATCAGGTCTTGCAGGTGCTGGGCGACGTCGATGACTTCGCCCTCGACCTTGGCGCCGTACTGGAGCGCGCCGCCCTCGGCCTGAATGACCGGCGCGCCCGACGCGGCCCCTTCCGGCGGCAGGACCGTCCCGTCCTCGGCGATGCCGTAGGTATTGCCCGCCGCCTGCCACAGCGCCGCCGGGGCGCGCTCCTCGACCTCGATGCTCACCCGCGCAGGCAGGCCGAGCGTGACGCGAGCGTTCTTGACGAAGGGCACGTCGCGCAGGCGCTGCTCGGCCTGCTGCGGGCGAATTAAGAAGATGTTCGTGGCGTCCACCCCGCTGCGGGCATAGATGTCCTGGGCGCTGACCAGGCGATTGCCTGTAATCTCGGCCGAATAGACATAAAAACCCTGCGCGCCGAGCAGGAAGACCACCAGGGCCAGGCACGTCGCCACCAGGATGAGGGACGCGGCGCGGGCGGGCGTGAGTTGGGCCAACCGCAGGCTCGGACGTGGTAGACGCAGCGGCGGGCGCGGCGGCGCGACGGGCTTCGACTCGACGCGTAGCGAGCGCTGCCGCCCGGCCCCGACGCGCATCTTGGGCAGCGTCGTGCGCTGCTCGTAGCGGGCGGGGCGCGGCACCACCACGCGCTTGTCGACGGCGGGCGCGGCAGTGGTCGGCCTGGCCGAGGACGACTGGTTGGTCGTCGCCGGCCGCCGCTGCGTGGGCGACGCCTGGTCGTTCGTAGCGCGTCGCTTAGTCATCCTCGCCCCAATCGCCTAGCGGCTCAATCTCCAACTCCAGACTGATGCCAAATTGCTCACGGACCGAGGCGCGCGCGGCCTGGATCAGCGCCGTCACATCGGCCGCCGTCGCCCCGCCGAGGTTGATGAAGAAGTTCGCGTGCTTCGGCGAAATCTGCGCCTGCCCGACGCGGTAGCCCTTCAGACCCGCCGCGTCAATCAGCCGCCCCGCGTAGTCAGCGGGCGGGTTCTTGAACATCGACCCGACGCTGGGGTCGGTGGGCTGGGTGCGGCGGCGGTGCGCCGTGTAGTCCGCCATGCGGGCCTGGATGGCCGCCGGCTCGTCGCGGTGGACCTGCAGGTCGGCGCGCAGGACGATCTCGCGCTCGGTCGGCGGCTGGTGCTTGAAGCGGCTGCCGCGATACTCGAACTGGAGCGCCTCGGCGGGTAGCTCGTAGACCGCGCCACTGGGCGCGAGGGCAAGAACCACTACGACATTGTCCGCCATGCTCCAGCCATGCGCGCCCGCATTGTTGACGACGCACGCGCCGACCGTCCCCGGAATGCCAATGCCCTGCTCGAAACCGGCCCAGCCCTGCCGAGCCAGTTGATAGACCAGGGCGGGGAGGGAGACACCCGCCTCGGCGCGGACGATGGCTGTCTGCGAGTGCTGAGTACCGTCTTGCTCGTCGGTCGTCGGTCGTCGGTCGTCGGTCAGTAGCTCATGGTGGGCGCAGCCCATCTCGATGACTAGCCCACGCACGCCGCGATCACTGACCAGAACGTTAGAGCCGTTGCCGAGGACGAGGGTAGGCAGACCACGCTCGTGCGCCAGCCGATACCACCCGACCACGTCGGCCACCGTCTCGGCCTTGACGTACAGGTCGGCCGGACCGCCGACGCGCAGGCTCGTGTGGCGGGCCAACGGCTCGCCGCGCCGCACCCGGCCACCCAGACCCTGCCGCGCCGCCGCGGCTTCCAGATCATTGAGAAGTGTTGCTGTCAACGCCGTGATTCCCAGTTCTAGCATGAGTCCAGACCATTGACGATGGACGATTGACGATTAACTGCCTACCGCTTAATGCCTACTGACCACTGACCCCTATCCGCCCAGCAGCTGCTCACCTACCCGCCACACGTCGCCCGCGCCGAGCGTGATGACGACAGCGTTTGGCTCGACGTCCTGCCGCAGCGCCGCCACTGCCGTGTCGAAGTCGGGGACGTAGCGAACATCGCGGTGCGCCATGCGCGCCACCAGGTCGCGGCTGTGGACCCCCAGCGTGTCCGTCTCGCGGGCGGCGAAGATGTCCGTCACCAGGACGTGGTCGGCGTCGCGGAAGGCGCGGGCGAAGTCGCCGAGCAGCGCCGCCGTGCGGCTGTAGGTGTGGGGCTGGAACACGGCCCAGATGGGCCGCCCTGGGAAGCGCCCTCGCGCTGCCGCCAGCGTGGCCCGAATCTCACTGGGGTGGTGGGCATAGTCGTCAACCACCGTGACGCTGTTCACCTCGCCCTTGATCTCGAAGCGCCGCGCCGCGCCCTGGAAGCGGGCCAGGCTGCCGCGCATCTGGTCCAGCGTCAACCCCAGCCGCTCGCCCGCAGCAAGCGCACCCAGGGCATTGGAGACGTTGTGCAGACCCGGCAGGCGGACGCTGAAGCGGCCCAGGTGACGGCCCAGCCGCCAGACCGCGAAGTTGTGGCCGCCCTGGTCGTTAGCCTCGACCTCCGTGGCCCACCACTGGCCGCTGTGGGCCACGCCGTAGGTGACGATAATCGGGCTGTCCTTGCCGCGCAGCCGCTTGACCATCTCACGCACCCGCTCGTCGTCCCAGTTGGCGACCAGAGTACCGGTGCGGGGCATCTGGGCGATGAACTGGCGGTACGCGGCTTCCATGTCCTCAACGGTCGGGTAGATGTCCGGATGGTCGGCCTCGATGTTGGTGACGATGGCGACCTCACACGGCATGGCGAGGAAGGCGCGGTCGTACTCGTCCGCCTCGACCACGAAGTGCTGGCCCTGGCCCAGGTGCGCGCTCTGGCCCAGGTCGCGGATCTCGCCGCCCACGAGGTAGCTTGGATCGACCCCGGCGTCGGCTAGCATGACCGCCAGCAGGCCGGTCGTCGTCGTCTTGCCGTGGGTGCCCGCCACGCCGACGCCCAGCGCGCCCTGCATCAACTGGCCGACAAACTCGTGGCGCTTGAGGACGGGGATGCCGCGCTGGCGGGCCGCGACGATCTCCGGGTTCGTCTCCGGCGCCGCCGACGTGACCACGACTATGTCGGCCTTCCCGACGTGGGCCGCGGCGTGGCCGATGCTGACCTTCGCGCCGGCCTGCTGCAGCCGCTCGGTCAACGCCGAGGCCTGGAGGTCCGAGCCGCTGACGGTCGCGCCCTGCGCCAGCGCGATGCTCGCCAGGCCACTCAGCGCCGCGCCGCCGATGCCAATGAAGTGGATGCGGCGTTTCGCCAGCGTTGGGGCGCGTGGGGTAGCCCGTGGCGCGGCGCGGGTCTCGGCGGCTGGCGCCTCGGCGACGGTACGGAAGGAGCGAGATGAGCGCGCTGTCAACATAAGCACCTCTTAGCGAATGACTCGCAGCAGAAGAAGGAAGAGCAGACCGCCGAGTAAGACATTGCGAATAGATGTCGGATCACTCTTGAAGGCCCAACTGAGCGCATTGAAGGGCAGCAAGCTGACGAGGGCCATCCCCAATCCGGTCAGAGGCGGGACAACGAGGCCGCCCGGGTAGCCAAACCGATTCATGTAGTACCACAGCGTGCCGACGACTAGATATCCATTGAACAGCCCGATCAAAATGCCAAACAGGTCGCCCTCGATGCCCGGTGGGTCTTTGCCTGGGAAGACAATTGTCTGGCCCTGGTAGGCCATCAGCACGCCGAGGATCAGGATGCCGCCGTAGATCAAGACCGCGAACTCGGCGGCGCGGGCCGGTGAGAACCGCTGCTCCAGGATGGGGGTGAGCCGCCCATCCAGCAGCCAGATCACCAGGAGCGTGGCGAACAGCAGCAGCGTGATGCCGAGCTCCTTGAAGAAGCCCCGAATCCAGCCGACCACGCCGAAAATGATCCAGATCGACAGAAAGGCAAACTCAATCGGTCCCATGCGCTAGCCTTTGCTCCGCGCCCGTTCCCAGCCGACAAAGATGAACACCGCAATCGCCACCAGCACGATGACCGGCAGCCAGCGCTGTTGGAGCAGCGACGTCGTCAGCGTCGGAATGACCAGCACAGCCTGCACGCCCGGCACGAAGCGCGGCAGGATGTAGTACAGGATCAGGAAGCCATTGATAGCCCCCGCCACGGCCCCGGCGAACCGCGCCAGCAGGTCGGGTGGGCGGCGCAGTGTGGCGATGCCCACCGGCGTCAGCACTCGCCGCGCGCGGCGGCTGAGTAGGTAGCCGACCCAGACGATGGCGATGAAGGTGATGAGGCGGACCGCTGTCGCCTCGTCCGTCTCGCTGATGAGGGGCGGCAGCCCGCGCACCCGCTCTAGCGCCTGACCTGGGTTATCCGATGTTAAAGCGCCTGACAGGGCGATGCGGATCAGGCGATAGATGCGGTTGATCGCGCCGATGTACCCCTCGAACCACCACGTCGTCAGCAGGTAGGCGAACAGGATGAAGACGGTGGTAATCAACTCGCGCCGCGCTCCCCGCGTGAAGCCGACGATGCCGAAGATGAGCATTGCGGTCACGACGAGGTCTTGCGAGACGAACTGGACGATGGTCATACCAGGGCGCCTCGCCGCGCTCCGTCGCGCCCGTGTTCCGCCAGATACGCGATCTCCGCGCCGATGCGGTGCGCTGCGTCGGGCCGCGCCAGACTGCGCATGGCTCGCGCCTGCTCCGCCAGCCGCCGCGGGTCGTCCAGCGCCGTACAGATCTCTTCCCACAGCCGGTCGGGCGTCAACTCCTCGTTCGGCACGGCGACCGCCGCGCCCGCGTCAATCAGGAACTGGGCATTGGGCCACTGGTGGCCACCCGAAATCGGCAGCGGGACGAGGATGGCCGGCAGGCCGACGGCGGGATACTCACCCAGTGTGGCCGCGCCCGCCCGCGACACCACCAGGTCGGCGGCGCGCAGGGCGTCCACCATCTGGTGCAGGTAGCCGTAGACGTGGTAGCGCCGCTGGCCGCTCTCCGGCAGGGCCGCGATGGCGCTCGTCATCGTCGCCGCGTCGAGTTCGCCCGACACGTGAACAACCTGGGCGCGCTCCGCCAGCCGGGGGGCCGCGCCGAGGGCGGCCTGGTTGATGCGCCGTGCGCCACGGCTGCCGCCGAAGATCAGCACCGTCTCCACGTCGGGGTCCAGGCCGAGGGCCTGGCGCGCCTGGGCCTTGTCGCCGCTGGCGAGGAGTTCCTGGCGGACCGGGTAGCCCGTCGCCACGACCTTCTCTTCCGGCAGGTAGCGCCGCGAGGCGTCGAACGACACGCAGATGCGGTCGACCAGCCGCGCCAGCGCCTTGACGGCCATGCCCGGCTCGATGTCGGGCAGGTAGAGCAGGCTCGGCACACCGGCCTGGCGCGCCGCGACGACCACCGGCACCCCGACGTAGCCGCCCGTGGCGAAGACGACCTGCGGGTCAAACGCCTTCACGATGCCCCGCGCCTGGCCGTAGCCCTGGCCGAGCTTGACGACGTTGCGGGCCAGGCGCAGCGGGGACATGCCGCGCACGCCGCCGGCCGGGATGCCCTGGAAACGCAGCCCTGCCCGCGCCACCAGCCCTTCCTCCATGCCGCCTTGCGAGCCGACCCAGAGCAACTCGTCACTCTCAGTTCTTGACGCCTGAAGCACGGCCAGCGCGGGATAGACGTGACCCGCTGTACCGCCGCCCGACAGGAGCAGACGCATCCGACACCGTCTCCTCTCGCTTGTAGCGCGAGATGTTGAGTAACAGTCCGACCGACACCAGCGAACTGACCAGCGACGAGCCGCCGAAGCTAATGAAGGGCAGCGGGACGCCGGTAAAGGGAATGGTTGACGTAATCACAGCGACGTTGATCATCGCCTGGAGCATCATCAAGATGGTGATGCCGCCCGCCACGAACATGCCGAAGCGGTCGGGGGCGTTGCGGGCGATGCGGTAGCCGCGGTAGCCGATGATGAGGTACACGGCCACGATGGCCGCCGCGCCCAGGAACCCGAACTCCTCGCCAACCAGGGCGAAGATCGAGTCGGTGTGCGGCGCCGGCAGCAGGTTGAGGTACTTGTGGGGCGTGTTGCCCAACCCCAACCCGACTAGACCACCGTTGTTGAGCGTCGCCAGGGCGCGCGTGATGTGGTAGCTCGCGCCGTCCGGGTCGGCCATGGGGTCCAGGAAGCCGGTCACGCGGCGCAGGCGGTAGGGCGCGCTGAGGACGAGCAGCACGGCCACGATGGACCCCACCAACCCGGTGATGATCATCTGCATGATGTCTGCGCCCGCGATGAAGAACAGCGTGAAGGCCGTCACCGCGATGAGGATGGCGGTGCTCATGTTGGGCTGGAGCAGGATGAGACCGGCGACGAGGCCAATAAAGATGGAGAAGGGCAGCAGCCCCAGGCTCACGTTGCGGATCTTCTGGCCCTTGGACGCCAGCCAGTCGGCGACGTAGATGATGATGGCGATCTTGGCGATCTCGCTCGGCTGGACCGAGCCGTTGAGGAACCAGCGTGTCGCGCCGAAGCCCGCCTTGCCGATGATGAGGACGATGAACAGCAGGCCGAGCGTGCCGAACATCAAGGGCACCGAGATGCGCCGCCACGTCGAGTAGGGCACGCGCATCATGAGCAGCATGAGGGGCACGCCGACCACGGCGTAGACGCCCTGGCGCAGCATGTAGCGCATCGGGTCGTCGTCGACCCAGGGGTAGGTGATGCTGTAGATCATGATCAGCCCGAACACCGTCAGGCCGAGGACCAACGCCAGCAGAATCCAGTCAGGCTGGCCGACCTGGACTTGCGGCGTCGCCGGCTTGGACGGCGCGGCCTCTGGGTTCGGGGTGCTCACCGACGACCGATACACTGACACGCGATAACCCCCTCAGAAGACAGTTCCCAAGACCTGACAGGTT
>CAZLBQ010000050.1:0-1746 GCA_964557745.1 uncultured Anaerolineales bacterium | reverse complement strand
AGACCTGACAGGTTTTGAAAACCTGTCGGGTCTAGCTCTGGTGCGCCAACTCGCGGACTAACTGGATAAAATGCTCGCCGCGCTTGGCGTAGCTGGGATAGGCGTCGAAGCTCGTCCCGGCCGGCGAGAGCAGCACGACATCTCCTGCTTTGGCCTGCGCCGCCGCTGCCTCGACCGCCTCCGCTACACCCTTGACGACCTGCGCGCTGACGCCACGCGCCGCCGCCGCCTCGGCCAGGGCCGGTCCCCACTCGCCAAAGGCGATGAGGCGCTGGACATGGTTCTGCAGCGCCGCCAGCAGCGGCTCTAGGGGCAACTCCTTGTCCTTCCCACCGGCCAGCAGGATGAGCGGACGCCCGCTGAAGGCCTGGATGGCGGCGACCGTACTGGCGGGCGTGGTCGACTTCGAGTCGTTGACCCACATCACGCCGCGAATCTCGGCCACCGTCTCGATGCGGTGCGCGCCAGGGCGGTAGGCGCGGAGCGCCTGGGCCATGTCCTCGGCTCCAATGCCGCTCAGCGTCCCGATGGCGACGGCGCACAGGGCGTTGGCGACGTTATGCGCCCCCGGCGCGGTCAGGTCGGCGGCGGGGAGGACGGTCTGCTCGCGGCCCTGGTAGCGCGTCGTCAATTGCCCGCGCCACAAGTACGCACCCGGCTCCATGCGGTGGGCGAGGTTGAAGCTGAACAATTGGGCCGTCGCCGCCGCGCCCCAGCGGCGCAGGGTGGCGTCGTCCCAGTTGAGGACGGCCCAGTCGTCCTCGCCCTGGAAGTCGAGGATGCGCTTCTTGGCGGCGATGTAGCGCTCGAACGAGCCGCCGTAGTCCACCAGGTGGTCCGGGGCCAGGTTGGTGACGGCCCCGACGTGCGGGCTGCGGTCCACGAACTGCAACTGGTAGTTGCTCAATTCGAGCAACACCAGGTCGTCGGGCGTCAGCGTGTCTACCTCGTCCAGCGGCGACGCGCCGATGTTGCCACCCGTGTGGAGCGGGAGCTTGCCCGCCCGCAGCACGGCGTCGGTCATCTCGGTCGTCGTCGTCTTGCCGTTGGTGCCGGTGATGCCAATCACCGGACACGGGCAGAGATCGAGGAACAGGCTGATATTCGTCACCAGCGGGATGCCTTTCGCCCGCGCCGCGTCCAGGACGGCGACATTCATCGGGTACTTGTAGGTGTAGGCGCTCTGGACCATGCCCACCACATCCGCCTCGGTCACGCCGCGCAGGTACTCGGCATCGGCCTTGACCTGCGCCCCCAGCGTCTCGAACTCCTCGATCTGCCGCGCCAGCGCCGTGTCGGCCTTGAGCGCCTCCCACGAGCGGGCGATGTGGACAGTCACCTGGGCGCCCTGGCGGATAAACCACCGTACGAGGGAGCCGCCCTCGACCCCCGCGCCCACGACGTGGGCATTCTGGCCGCGCCAGACCGTCGCCATTGTGTCCCTCACAGCAGCGCCAGGGCGATGCCCAGCATGGCGGCCAGGATGCCGACGAGCCAGAAGCGCTGCACGACCTGCGTCTCGGACCACCCCAGCAGTTTGAAGTGGTTGTGCAGCGGCGACATCTTGAAGAACCGCTTGCCCTTCGTCCACTTGAAGTAGGCGACCTGGATCATCACCGACAGCGTCTCGGCGACGAAGATAAAGCCGACCACCGGCAGCAAGAGCCACTGACCCGTCATCAACGCCACCGTTGCCAGCGTCGCGCCGAGCGCCAGCGCGCCCGCGTCGCCCATGAACAGCTCGGC
>CAZLBQ010000049.1:0-18806 GCA_964557745.1 uncultured Anaerolineales bacterium | reverse complement strand
GTTGGGTTATCTGGGCATGCCCCGCCGCTACGCGACCTACGTGCCTGAGTTCCAGGTGCTCAACGTCATGTCCACGGCGGGCGCGTCCGTTCTGGCCCTTGGCTACGCGTTGCCTGTGTTCTACCTGCTGTGGTCCCTGTGGAAGGGCAAGGTGGCCGGCCCCAACCCGTGGGGCGCGTCCGGCCTGGAGTGGGAGACGTCATCCCCGCCGCCACCGCACAACTTCGACAAGACCCCCATTGTGACCAACGGCCCGTACTACTTCCGCGGCTCGGTGCGCAAGATTGACCTGGGTGGCAGTGATGAAGTGAAGAGCCTGGAAGAGCTGGGTCGGCCCGATCAGGCGAAGGAGGCCGTCGGTGACTGAGCAGATCGTCCACGCCCACGAGCATCCCGCCAACCTGGCGCACCACTTCGACTCGCTGGAGCAGCAGCACAACACCAACGTCTTCGGGTTGTGGGTGTTCCTGGTGACGGAGGTGATGCTGTTCGGTGGCCTGTTTACCGCCTACTTCGTGTATCGCGCCGCCTACCCAGCCGGCTGGGCTGAGGGCAGCCATCACCTTAACATCGTACTCGGCGCGCTGAACACCCTGATTCTGCTCACCAGCAGCCTTATGGTCGTGCTGGCCGTCTACTCCGTTCAGACCAACAACCGCAAGCGGCTGGCCTTATTCCTGGCCATCACGTTGCTGCTGGGGCTAGCCTTCCTGGGTATCAAGGCCGTCGAGTACCGCGAGCACTTTGTCGATGGGCAGGTGCCGGGGGCGTTATTCCGCTATGAGGGCGAACACCCCGAGAATGCGCGTGCAGTCGAGATGTTCAATCTGACCTACTTCGCGCTGACGGGCACCCACGCCCTGCACATGATCATCGGCATGTCCATCATCGCCTATCTCCTATACCGGGGTTGGAAGGGCAAGTACAACTCGGAGTACTACACCCCCATTGAGATGGGCGGCCTGTACTGGCACTTTGTCGACATCATGTGGGTCTTCCTGTTCCCGATGCTGTATCTCATCGAGCGCCACCAGTAGGAGCACGCTATGCAACACACCCATGACGCTCACGACACCCACATTACCAAGCCGCCCACCTACCTGGCCGTGTTTGCCGCCCTTGTGGTCCTGACCCTACTTACCGTCGGCGCCGCCTTTCTCGACCTCGGCCCGTTAAACAATCTGGTGGCGGCGCTGATTGCCATCGCGAAGGCAATACTCATTGTGCTGTTCTTTATGCACGTCCGCCACAGCGATGGGCAAACGAAGCTGGTTGTCCTGGCTGGCTGGGTCTGGCTGCTCATCCTGATGGGCGGCGTGTTCGACGACCTCTTGACGCGTGGCTGGCTGTACGTCCCCAAGCCCTGGCAGTAGGCCGCTCCGTTAAGTAATCCGTTATGACGAGCAGACCCGACAGGTCTTCAAGACCTGTCGGGTCTGCTCTTTGCCGGTGGGCAGCTACCGTCAGTCGCGCCGCGCCAGGAGGACGGCGGCGGCGTTGTAGCCCTGGTCGGAGTCGGGGCGCAGGTAGCGCTCCTCGATGTCGTGGACGACGGTCAGCGCGGGGAAGAGGGCGCGCAACTCGCCTGGCGCGAAGTAGTGGCGCAGGTCAGGAGCGTCCTCATCGGAGAGGTCGAAGGTGTTCGGCTCGATCAGCGGGACGTCGGCCGCCAGGAGCGCTCGGTAGCCCGGGTCGTCGGTGGTCAGGACGGTGGCGTAGAGGTAGCCGCCCGGCGTCAGGCTCCGCGTCAGGCGCGGGGCGAGGTCCGCCAGTTGGCTGGGGCGCAGGAAGTGCAGGGCCGCCGTGGCGAGGATGAGGCTGTAGACGCCTGGCGGGCTGGCGAAGTCCACGATGTCGGCCTGGACCGTCTGAATGGTTAGTCCGAGACGGTGGGCGCGCTCCTGGGCGCGGTGGAGGGCGGGTGGGTCACGGTCGATGCCCTCGACGGTGAAGCCGTGCGCCGCCAGCCACAGAGCATGCTCGCCCTCGCCCATCCCTAGGTCGAGCGCGCGCCCGACGGGGATGATGGGCAGGACCTCGGCCAGGACCTCGTCGGGTTCGAAGTCCGACTGTATCTCGGTCAGGACACTGTCATCATCCGCCACGCGCGTATGCCTCGTCGAGCAGGTCGACGACGTGCGCGACCTCGGCCTTATAGTCGTAGCGGCGGCAGCCTGCCTGCAACTGGAGGATACAGCCCGGATTGGCCGAGACGACGGTGTCCGCCCCGGTCGCCATGACGTTCGCCATTTTCTCGTCCAGAATCTTGCCTGAAATCTCAGGGTTAGTGATGTTGTAGATGCCCGCCGAGCCGCAGCAGCGGTCGGAGTCGCGCATCTCGACCAGTTCCAGCCCTGGGATGGCGCGCAGCAGTTCGCGTGGTTGGGCGCGCACGCCCTGCCCGTGCGCCAGGTGGCACGGGTCCTGGTAGGTCACGCGCCGCTTCAGCGTCCCCGTGGGAGGCCGCAGGCCCAGCGCGCTTAGGAACTCGCTGACGTCCTGCACCTTCGCGCTGAAGCGCTCGGCCCGTTCGGCCCACGCCGCGTTCGACTTGAGCAACTCCCCGTACTCCTTCAACGCTACCCCACAACCGGCCGCGTTGATGATAATGGCGTCGACATTGAGCGCCTCGAACGCGGCGATATTGTGCTGCGCCTGGACCTGGCCCTGGGGCCGCTCACCCGCGTGGATGGCGAGCGCGCCGCAGCAGATCTGGTCGCGCGGCACGATGACTTCGACGCCATTGTGCTGGAGGACGCGCACCGTCGCCTCCTGCGTGGGGCCGTAGGCGAGGGGCATGATGCAGCCGTTGAAGAGGGCGACGCGGGCGCGCTGCTCCCCCTTAGCGGGGTAGACCTGGCCTTCGGCCTTGAAGAAGCGCTTGGGCAGGGGGGGCATCAGGGCTTCGCGCTGGTCCAGACCGCCGGGCAGCTTCTGGAGTAGGCCGCTGCGGCGGACGAGGCTTTGCATCCCGCTGCGTTGGTACAGGGCCGTGAGATTGGCGAAGAGTTGCAGCCGGTCCGGGTGCGGCAGCAGCTCCTGGAAGACGAATCGCCGCAGCAGGCGCTGGGAGGCGGGCCGCTGGGCGGCGTTGACCGCCTCGACCTGGGCGCGGGCGGCCTCGACCAGCCCACCGAAGTGGACCGTGGCCGGGCAGGCCGTTTCGCAGGCGCGGCAGGCCAGGCAGACGTACATGTGCTGGGCGAAGTCGAACGTGACGTTGTCGCGGCCCTCGTGGACGGCGCGCATCTGGTAGATGCGGCCGCGCGGCGACTCGGCCTCAATCCCCAGCACACGGTAGGTGGGGCACTGGTTCAGGCACAGCCCGCAGTGGGTGCAGCGCATAATCTCGTCGTAGACGGGCGGGTCGATGGTGGGGTAGCCCTGGCCCCGTGGCCGGTCTGTGCGCCACAGGCTGGGGCGGTCGGTCGCGTCTACTAGCTCAATGGGGGTCGCCATACATCACTCCTCACGCCTTCCGTCGCAACAAAATCCACTCGCGGCGCTTGGGCGGGCGGTCCAGGTACAGTTCGAAGACTTGCTCGTCCGTGGTGCGGACGACATAGTAGTTGCGGTGGCGGCGGTGGATCCAGCCTTTAGCGTGGGCGTAGGGCGGCACGCTCCAGTCCTGCCACTCCTGGAGTACCTCGGCTACCTCGTACCGCTCGCCCCGCCAGGTAAAGCTGGTCGGCGCCATCTTGTCCTGGTCGTATTCAACTGCGATGGGTTCCGAAATGAACGCTTCCATCCCACATGACTCATTCAGGTTCGTACTCAATCACCAAAACGATGGCGGATACGATGGCCTTAAGCGCCGATGGAGACACGCTACCCAGCTTCTGCACGAAGCGTTGCGTATCGACGCCGCGCAGTTGCAGCGTGTCAACGGCTGAAGCCTTCGTTAGCCCGTTCTGCTTGTCAGGGACCAGTTTGACGTGCCACGAGTTGCGCTCAAGGTAATCCTTCCATTCGGTGAGGGGCGCTACCAGTTTGATAGGCAACCTCCCGATGGCATCTGAACTCACGACGACCACTGGACGCGTCTTTCTCATCTCTGCGCCAAGGGTTGGGTCGAGGTCCACGAGCCATATCTCGCCTCAGCTAATAGTCACCGTTGAAGTCTCCAGCTTGCCACTCGCTTCGCTCGCTGACTGTCTCCGCATAGTGCGTCATCAGAGCCTCAGCCTGTTCGGCCAACAGTCGCCGACGCGCTTCGATAGGCAGTTTTGAGATGTCAAGGTGGCCTGACGGCTCGGTTTTGTTCTCGACCAATTCGACAAGTAAGTCGTAAGCGAGCGTGAGCTTCGTCTCTGGCAGTTTCTTCACTAATTCCTGAACCTGTGAACGTGTGATGTCCGTCATCATAGCCTCACTTGTCATATTTTACGTGCTTGAGGCGAGGATACGAGCAAGCTGCTCCAGATGGTCGACGTCGTGCAGGCCCGTGTTAATCGCTACGTCCAGGACTGTCGCCTCGCCTTGCTGAGGGTGAACGCCGGTCCGCTGCCACTGCGCGTCTGTCAGCCCCTCCAGCAGGGCGATGAACGCCTGGCGGCGGCGCGTGTACTCCGCGACGACATCCCCGACATTACGGCTCAGAGTAGCGTTCTGCGCCGTCAGTTCCTCATTCGACACGACAACAAAGGTCGGGTGGGTCTGCGCCAGCATCAACCGCACGCGGTCCTGGTAGGCGTTCTCAAGGTCACGCATATGAGCGATCACGTCCACAACTGTCCAGCCACCAGGCCCGTCCGTCGCACTAGCGAGCTGCGCCGCGCTCGCGCCCCGCAGCAGGGCGGCCAGGAGCGTCGGCGTCTTGCGCAGCGTGCGTAGCGCCTTGCTCGGATTGAGGATGCGCGGCGGCTGAGTCGGGGCCGGTGTCTTGTCAGGTTGTTTCATGAAACCTTCGGGCATAGTGTCCTCCCATGCCGAGCCTAGATGCCGCCCACAAAGCGGCCGGGGTTGAGAGTGCCTTTCGGGTCAAACTGGTCCTTGAGGGCGCGCATCAGGCGGAAGTCGGAGCGCGTCGGTCCCCACATGCCTACTGTCGTCTTGACCGCCAGCGGCGCGTGCTCCACCACCATTGTCCCCCCCAGGCCCGCGATAGTCGTGCGGAGGGCGCCCGCGCCCTGGGCCAGCCGCGCCTCGCGCTCCCCGTTCTCGCCGTAGCCGCGCAGGGTGGTGAGGATCACGCCCGTGCCGGCGTAGGCGACCTGCCCGACGGCCAGGGTATGCGCCCGCGCCACGCTCTGCGCCGCCTGCATGGCCTCGGTGGTACGGGACGGGATGACGGCGAGCTTCAGGCGGACGGCGCGGGCGGCGGTCATGTCTAAGGGCAAGTCGGCGACGGCGCGCCACAGATCCTTGTCGTCGGGGATGACCTGGGCCGTCTCGCTCTGCTGACGGAAGCCCTTGGGGAGGGCGCCCTTAGCGAGCGTGAGCATCTCGTTGAGTTGCCGCTCGACGGCCTGCGGGATGTCGCCGAAGCGCGCCAGGAGCAGGGCGGACGTCTCAGCGGGAGCGACGCTGTCCACCCGCATGAGCAATTGGCTGACCGCGCCTGCGTCGAGGATAGTCAGGGCCGCGGGGGTGAGCGCGGAGGTGAGTACCTGGCCCGCGAGTTGGCCCGCTGTGGCGAGGTCGGGGCAGGCCAGGGCGAACGTGCTCCACACGCGGGGCAGCGGCAGCAGCTTGAAGGTGGCCTCGGTGATGACACCCAAGGTGCCCAGCGAGCCGACCATGAGCTTAGGAATGTCATAGCCCGCCACATTCTTGACGACCTTCGCCCCACCCAGGTAGACCAGCCCGTCGGCCTGAGCGATGCGCAGCCCGATGACCCGATCGCGGAAGGTGCCAAAGGCGTGGCGGTGCGGGCCACTAGCGCCCGTGGCGATGAGACCCCCCAATGTGCGTTTGGCGCCGTGGGGCGGATCCAGCGGGAGCCACTGGCCGCGTTCGCCCAGGAGCCGCTGCAGCTCGCCCAGCGTGACGCCTGCCTGGGCGGTGACAGTTAGGTCGGCCGGTTCATACTCGACCACCTGGTTCAGCCGTTCCAGGCTCAGGACGATGTCGGCGCGGCGTGGCGGCTCGCCCAGGCCCAAGGTCGTGCCCGCGCCGCGCGGGATGACGGCTAGCCCCTGCTCGGTCGCCCAGGCCAGCATCGCTGCGACCTGGTCCTCGTCCGCGGGACGTACGACCATCTTCGGCGTGACGCCGTCGATGGCCGCTTGCGCCAGCACCTCAGGATCTGTCACGAAGGAGGAAGGAGGAAGGAGAAAGGAGGAAACAGAATCGGCAATCATGGGCGTTCCCTTCGCTGTTTGCCCTTGTTCACCACCGTCACAAGGATAGCGGATAGCTCATCAACTTCCTGGAGTAGCGCTTCAAGCCGTTCGGCCGATACAGTTTGTGACTCGGCAAGGAGTTCTAGCCAGTAGCCTGTTTCTTCAAGTTCCTGCAGCGCGCGCTGCGCCTCTCACAACATGTGGTCTTCGTTGACAATCGCCGGTAGGCGGCGGTGCTTCTTGCCCACCTCATAGCATGCCTTCGAGGTCGGGAACAGCTTGCCCGGGTTGCACAGCCCTTGGGGGTTGAAGGCGGCTTTGATCTGCATCATCGCCGTCAGGTCGGCGCCGCTGAACTGGGTGCACATATCCTCGCGCTTCTCGACGCCGATACCGTGCTCGCCACTAATCGAGCCGCCGGCCTCGACGCACGCGTTGAGGATGGCCGTCCCGCACTTCACGACGGACCGCACCTGGACCGGGTCGCGCTCGTCGAACAGGATGAGCGGGTGGAGGTTGCCGTCGCCAGCGTGGAAGACGTTGGCGATGCGGAAACCGTACTCCTGGCTGATCTCGTTGATGCGCTTGAGCACCCAGGGCAGCTTGGTGCGCGGGATGACGCCGTCCTGCACGTAGTACGACGGCGACAGCCGGCCCATCGCGCCGAAGGCCCCCTTGCGCCCCGCCCACAGCTTCTCGCGCTCGACGGCCGTCTTGGCCTCGCGGACCTCGACGGCGTGGCAGGCGCGGCAAATATCCGCCACGTGGTCGGTGAGTTCCTGGATGCCATCCTTGAAGCCTTCCAGGTCAATGAGCAGCACCGCCTCGGCCTCCACCGGATAGCCACACTTCTTGGCCGCCTCGACGGCGCGGATGGCCGTGTTATCCATCATCTCCAACGCGGCTGGGATAGTGCCGTCGGCGATGATGGCCGACACGGCGTTACTCGCGTCGTCCACGGTGTCGAACACGGCCAGCAGCGTCTTGACCGTTTCCGGCTGGTGGACCAGCCGCACCAGAACCTTCGTCACCAGGCCCAGCGTCCCCTCCGAGCCGACCATCAGCCCGGTCAGATCGTAGCCCGGCGCGTCGGCCGTCGGCAGCCCGAGTTCGACAACCGCCCCGTCGGGCAGCACCGCCTCGAGCATGTGGGTGTGGTTGGCAGTGACGCCGTAGGCCAGGCAGTGCGGCCCGCCCGAGTTCTCCGCCACGTTGCCGCCGATGGTGCATGCCTTCTGGGATGAGGGGTCAGGCACGTAGTAGAAACCCTGGCCGCTGACGGCGTTGGTGACGTCGATGTTGACGACGCCCGGCTGGACCAGCGCGCGCAGGTTGGGGAGGTCGACGTCGAGGATGCGGTTCAGGCGGGCAAACGAGACGACGATGCCGCCCGCGATGGGGACGGCGCCGCCCGATAGCCCCGTGCCCGCGCCACGCGGCATGAAGGGCAGGCCGTGCTGGTTCGCCAGCCGCACGACCGCCGACACCTCCTCGGTCGTGGCGGGAAAGACGACGAAGTCGGGCGTGGCTTTATCCAACGCCCCGTCGTACTCGTAGAGGGCCACGTCTTCGGGGCGGTGGAGCGTCTTGCCCGGCCCCAGGATGGCCTCTAACTGCGCCAGGATGGCCGCTTTGTCCATAGCACCCTCTTTCCGGGTTGAAGGTTACAGGTTAAAGGTTGAAAGTCTGTTCTCCATGCAACCTGCAACTTTCAACCTTCAACCTTCAACCCAATCAGGCCCACTTCACCAGATGTGTCGCAAACTTGTTCGCCAGGCACGGATGGGCGGGCAGGACACGCACGTTGTACGCCAGGCTGCCGCTGTGACGCGCCACAATGTCGCCCTGGTAGGTGTAGCTGCCTCCGTTGGGCTGTGGGCTGACCAGGCGCAGCGGGGTCGGGCTGAACTCGGTCGGCTCGCCCTTGCCGTCGTCCTGCCAGCTCACGACTTCGACCTGAACATCCTCCGGGCGCAGCTCGCCCAGCCAGACGTGCGCTTGGAGCGGGATCGTCGCGCCGACAGCCAGTTGCCCCTCGCGGGGCGCTTCGACGGCCACGCCGACCTGGGGCCAGGCCGCCACGACACGCTTCTCCCACGTCGTCAGGTCGCGCGCCGTCTGGTAGCCTGCCGCGTTGAACTCCTGACCAAGCGTCGCAGCCGGGATGTAGAGGCGCTGCGTGTAGTCCTTAACCATCCGCCGCGCGCTGAAGCGCCAGGTGAGCGTCCGCAGCGCGTCCTTCATCATCTTGACCCAGCCGTGGGGGACGCCGTTCTCCCGCGTGTAGAACAGGGGGACAATGTCATGCTCCAGGGTGTCGTAGAGCGAGATGGCGTCGGCCTCGTTCTGCGTCTCCTCGGTCGGGTAAGCGCGGCCCTCGCCGATGGCCCAGCCGTTCTTGCCGTCGTAGCCCTCGGGCCACCAGCCGTCAAGCACGCTCCAGTTGGGCAGCCCGTTCAGCGACGCCTTCTGCCCGCTCGTGCCGCTCGCCTCGCGGGGGCGGGCCGGGTTGTTGAGCCAGACATCCGCCCCGGAGTTGAGGAAGCGGGCCGTCGCCATGTCGTAGTCCTCAATGAAGAGGATTTTACCCGCGAAGCGGCTGGTACGCGAGATCTGATAGATTTGCTGGATAAAGGCCTTGCCCGGTTCGTCGGCCGGGTGAGCCTTGCCGGCGAAGACGAACTGCACCGGACGCCCCGCTGCTGTCATCAGCGAGTCCAGACGGTCCAGGTCGCGCATGAACAGCGTGGCCCGCTTGTAGGTAGCGAAGCGGCGCGCAAAGCCGATGGTCAGGGCGTTGGGGTCCAGGACCCGCTCGGCGTCGGCCAGGGCGCGCGGCCCCTCGCCCAGCTGCTCGCGGTGGCGCACCGTCTCGCGGCGGGCGTACTCGATCATGCGCTGCTTGAGGCGCAGGTGAGCCTGCCACAGCGCCTCGTCGGGCACGCCGTCGATCCGCTCCCACAGGCTCGGCTCGTCGAGGTGGTCATACCAGTCCGCGCCCAGGTACTCCTCGAACAGCCGGTTCATCTCGGGGGCGAGCCACGTCGCGGTGTGGACGCCGTTGGTAATGGAGGTGATGGGCACCTCCTCGGCGGGTAGGTCGGGCCACAGGAACTGCCACATGTGGCGCGATACCGCGCCGTGCAGGGCGCTGACGCCGTTGGCGAAGTTCGCCATCTTGAGCGCCAGGATGGTCATGCTGAAGTTGGCTCCCCACGGCTGGTCCAGCCGCGCCAGGTTGAGGAACGTGTCGCGGTCAATGCCGAGCTTGGGCCAGTAGCTGTGGAAGAAGCTGTCCATCAGGTCGAACCCAAACGCCTCGTTGCCGGCCGCCACAGGTGTGTGGGTCGTGAAGACCGTACTGGCCGCGACGACCTGGCGCGCTGTCTCGAAGTCGAGACCTGCATTCGCGACCAGCTCGCGGATGCGCTCCAGGCCGAGGAAGGCCGAGTGGCCTTCATTCATGTGCCAGACGGCGGGGTGGATGCCCAGCGCCCGCAGGACGCGCACGCCGCCGATGCCCAGGATAATCTCCTGCGCGACACGCAGCGCGTGGTCGCCCACGTAGAGCTTGGCGCCCAGGTCGCGGTCGCCGGGCTGGTTGGCCTCGACGTCGGTGTCCATCAGGTACAGCGGCACGCGGCCCACCTGGAACTTCCACACCTTGGCGTACACGGTGCGGCCCGGCAGCTCAACGCTGACCACGATCTCACGGCCCTCCCGATCGACGGCGGGCGTCGCGGGCACTTCGGAGAACAGAATCTTCTCGTAGATGGCGTGTTGCATCCCCGACTCGTCGATGCGCTGCACGAAGTAGCCCTGGGGGTAGAGGAAGCCCACGCCGACGAGCGGCAGGCCCAGGTCACTGGCCTCCTTGCAGTGGTCGCCCGCCAGCACGCCAAGGCCGCCGGAGTAGATGGGCAGCGACTCGTGCAGACCGAACTCGGGCGAGAAATAGGCGATGGTCAGGTCTTTCTGGTCGGGGAAGGTACGCCGAAACCAGGTGTTCTGATCCGCCATGTACTGATCTAGCTCGGACAGGACCGCGTCGAGGCGGGCCAGGTAGTCGGGGTCTTGAGCGGCGCGTTCCAGGGGACCGCTCTGGACGCGGCTGAGAAACCGCACGGGGTTATGGTTGACCTCCTCCCACAGTTGGGGGTCGAGGTCGATGTAGAGCTGCTGCGCGTCGGGACGCCACGTCCACCACAGGTTGTAGGCCAGGTCACGCAGGCGGCTGAGGCGTTCGGGGATGACGGGGAAGACAGAAAAACGGCCAAAAGATTGCATAGAACCTCACGCTAGAGTAGGGCCGAGGGCTGTCAAACCCTCAAGCTCTATTCTACCAGAGACCGGGGTTCTGGACAACCTGAAAGGGGTCTGCCTTGCCCAAACGCTCGTCTCGTCGTACAATGGGGCGCGCCGAGTGGGGCGCGGGGTACCGTAGCATGGCTGAGACGGTGGCCGAGCAGGCCGCGAGCCGCATACGCGAGGGTCGGCTGGCCGGACTGGCCGGACTTGACGGGGACGCTGTCCCGCCCGCCTACGATGGCCTGTCCATCGCCAATCTCTCCGCCACGCTGCTGGCCTTGCTGGTCGGGCGCGCCACAGACCCTGACGGCTTGGCCGCGCCTCTCTGGCCGCCCTTGTGGGAGCGGTGGCAGGGGCGGGTCGAACGGGTCGTGCTGGTTGTGCTCGACGCGCTGGGTTATCAGGCCCTGCGCACGGCCCTCGACACGGAGCCGAGTCTAGCATTTCGCCGCGTCGCCCAGGCCGGCGTCCTGGCTCCCCTCACGTCCGTCTTTCCCTCGACCACCGCCGCCGCGACGACGAGCCTGTTCACGGGCGCGCCACCTGCCCAGCACGGTATTCTCGGCTACGAGTTGTACTTGCGCGAGTTCGGGCGTGTCGTCGATATGATCCACTTACGTGGGCGGGGGGCGCGCAAGGCGCGGCTGGAACTAGACTCTGACGCGTTCGTCCCGGTCCCCAGCCTTGCCCAGCGGCTGGCCGCGCGGGGCTTACCCACGTTCGCTCTGGCCCCGCGCGGTATCCTCGACAGTGGGTTGTCGCGCCTCCACTATCGGGGCGCGCAGCGGCTGGGCTTCGTGGGGTCGGCCGACATGTGGGTGGGGATTCGCCACTTGCTCTTGGCGCGGGCTGGGCAGCCGGCCCTGGTCACCATCTACTGGCCGGGCCTCGACCGCGTCGGCCACGCCTATGGCCCGGACACTGAGATGCACGCCGCCGAGCTGCGCAATCTCGCCTACTCCCTAGGCCGCGAGTTGCTCGATGGTCTGCCAGCGGGCGCCCGCCGCCGCACCTTGCTCGTCATCACCGCAGATCATGGGCAGATCCGCACACCGCCGCAAGACAGCGTCGACCTCGCCGGCCACCCCGCGCTTGCCAGGCGCCTGCTCATGGGTCCGACCGGTGAGGCGCGCGCTGCTTACCTGTTCGCCCGCGAAGGGGAACAGGACGCGGCGCTGGCGTACGTGAGAGAGACGCTGAGTGACCGCTTCGCGGCCTGGGAGAGCGAAGCCGCCCTGGCGACTGGCCTGTTTGGGCCAGGGCCGGCGATGCCGGAAGCTCGAGCGCGGTTGGGGGATATCGTTCTCGTGGGGCGGGAGAGTCACTCCCTCTACGCGGCCGACGTCCACCCCGTGCCCGCCGAGCAACCCGGCCAGCACGGCGGGCTGTCTCCCGACGAGATGCTCGTGCCCTGGCTGGCGGCCCACTTAGAGGATGTGACCTGACAACACATGGCGTACAGTGCCCGCAAGGAGGCAGCGCGTGATCAATCCCCCGCCAGAGAGCCGTTCACCCCTGCCCGCTCAACCCGGCTGGCTCACCACGCCCCCGTCGCCCGGCGCCAGCAAGGTGTCCACCGCGCGCGTGCGGGTCAGGCGCATCCCCTATGGCTCGCTGGCGAAGTTTGGCCTCGTCCTGGGGGTGTTAGGGATGACCGTGCCGGGCCTACTGCTCGGTCTGGGCGGTTGGTTTGTGGCGCACGCACTGCGCGGCTGGCTCGAAGGCTGGCAGGCCGTGAACATCAGTCTACTAGGGCAGAACATCACAACACTCAATCTGCTAAATGCGCTCCACCTGACCGATTTCGCCGCTCGGCTGCGCGTCCTGGATGCGGCCGGACCGCTGGCCGTCTTTGCCGTGACCGTCGCCGTCGCCCTCATCGGCGGCCTGCTGGTAGCGGCAGTGACGGTTATGCTGGGCCTGGCCTACAATCTCTTGGCCTGGTTCACCGGCGGCCTGGTGCTGGAGATCGAGCAGTCAGGCTCGGGTCAATAGGCAAAAGCGAAAGGCGGCTCATCCTGTGACGAGCCGCCCTCTTTCGACGCTGAGGGGTTGAAGGTTAGGCTGGTTTCGACGGACGATTGCCGGGCGCTTCCGGTAACGCCGGGCTCGTGTCATTCCCGCATTTCGGGCAGCGATGGACAACTATAGCTTGACGCGAGCCGGGGATGGTATGCAGCAAGGCATCCAGCGGTGTGTGATCGACCGGACAGTACGCGATACCGTTGTGGGCGTAGTTGACAATAATTGACGTAATCTGGGTGGGGCGCCAGTTCACACGACCTCCTCGTGGACCCGGCAGACGTGGCCTCGTCCATCTTCGGTTATTAGCATATTGTATTTGGTTTTGCTTCTACCCAGTATAGCAGAAGTGCGATGCTCGTTCGTGGAGGCATCGCAGCGGCGGGTGGAGATTCTACTACGTACCGGACGAACGCTCAAGCACCAGGGTGACAGGCCCCTCGTTGACCAGGCTCACCTGCATGGACGCCCCAAAGCGGCCGCTGGCTGTCGGCACGCCGGCCGCGCGCAAGCGCTCGACTACGACCTCGACCAGGGGAGCGGCGATGTCGGGCCGCGCGGCCTGGGTAAAATCGGGGCGGCGACCCTTGCGCGCGTCGCCGTACAGCGTGAACTGACTGATGACGAGCGCCGCGCCGCCTGTGTCGAGCAGCGACAGGTTGAACTTACCATCCGGGTCGCTGAAGATGCGCAGTTGGGCGATCTTCTGGGCCAGCCAGTCCGCCTCCGCCTCCGTGTCCCCCTCGCGTACCCCCACCAGCACCAGTAACCCCGGCCCGATGGCGCCGACGACTTCGCCGTCTACGCTCACCGAGGCTTCGCTCACCCGCTGTACGACCGCTCTCATGGCGCTCCTATGCTGAGTCCGGAATGACGTTGCCCCTAGCCCGCGGCGGGTGGGGGCGCCGAGGCGGCTAGATAGCCAGGCTGAGAGGGAGGATCACGGAGAAGACGCTGCCCTGGCCGGGGACGCTCTCGATGTGCAGCTCGCCGTCGTGCGCGGCGGCGATGCCGCGCGCGATGGTCAGGCCCAAGCCGGAGCCGCGCGGCATGTGTCCGTTGACCTGGCCGCGCACGAGTGGCTCAACCAGACTGAGCAGGCGCTCGGGCGGGATGCCCGGCCCGTCGTCGGCGACTTGAAGCGTCGCGTGGCTCTCGTCCCGCGTCAAGCTGACGCGGATGGACGTGTCATCGGGTGAGTAAGCGACGGCGTTATCGAGCAACTGCGTGAGCATCTGGCTCAGGCGAGCCTCATCGCCCGTCACCGTTGCCGTTTCCGTCTGCACCTCGATGCGCCGCCCGCTGCGGTCGCGCACCTCCGCCACTGTCTCCTCAACCAGACGGTCCAGGTCAAGGGCGGCGCGCGTAAAACGGTGGCGCTCGGCCATGAAGCGCGACGTGTCTGAGTAGCGCACGAGCAGATCACGGATCGCCTGGCCCTTCTCCACGGTGTGCGCTGCCCAATCGCGGCGGCGTTCCTCGGTCGCGTTGGGACGGTCGCGGAGCAGCGTGCCATAGCCCAGGATGGCCGTCAGCGGGTTGCGAATCTCGTGCGCCTGGTGCGCGGCGGCCTCGTCCCAGACCAGGAACAGCGTCCGCAGCGCCTCGTCCTGCGCCTGCGCGGCCGAGACATCCTCCAACATTTCGAGCTGGTCACCACTATCCAGGCGCCGCTGGGTGTGGTGAAGGTAGAGGTCGCCGAGGCGCCTGACATGCGGTTGACCGTCAACCAGAGGCAGGCGCGCCAGGGCCGCCTCCCACGTCTGGCCCGCCCAGTCAGCCCCCAGCCAGTGGCGAAACTGACGATTGGTGTAGCTTATCTGGCCGTTCGTGTCCACCACGGCGACGGCGAGGGGCATCGCGTCGAGAATAAGCATCAGTAACTCAGTTGGCAGGCTTGGTTGGCTCATCATGGTGCTGTTCAGCCGGTTCCGGCATCGTGACATGGGCCTCTTCCAGGCTGGCTTCCAGACCGCGCTCGCGCCACTGCTGGTAAAAGAAGAAGCCTACCAGAGCGGCGACCACGATGAAGAGACCCCAGGAGAAAACTTCGTCCCATATGCCCGTGCCGCCGTGCAGGGCCGGGCGTAAGGCGATGTCGAGGTACACAGTCCGTCCTTTGCCCCCGGCTGTTCCTCCACGTCGTCCAACCGCCGCGCCCTCCGGGGACTCACCCCAAGGGCAGCAAGAACGGGGCCACCTTACGTTCTGTCAGGCGGTTGGCCTAAGTCTACTCTCTTAGCGCCGTCTCGTAAAGATTGAGCACGCGTTCCAGCATCAGCGGGCGGCCAAACTCGGCCACCGCTCGTGCCCGCGCCGCCTCCCCCATGCGCTGTCGCTCCACCGGGTGGGCGAGCAGCCAGCCGATGGTCTGCGCCAGGGCTGCCGGATCGTGGGCCGGGGCGATGAGGCCGGTGACGCCATGTTGATTGACGTACGACGTACCCGTTCCGATTTCGGTTGTCACCAGCGGCGCGCCCGACGCCATCGCCTCCACCAGCGCCACGCCAAACGCCTCGCTGCGCTGCGTGGCGGGCAGGACGTAGACGTCGGCCGCCTGGTAGAGGGCGCGCTGGTCGGCATCCGACACGTCGCCGAGGAAGTGGACGCGGTCCGCCAGCCCCAGCCGCCCGGCCAACGCCTCCCACTCACCCCGCAGGGGTCCGCTCCCCCCGACGACCAGCCTCGCCTGGGGCAGGCTGGGCAGAGCGCGCAGTAAGGTGTCCAGCCCCTTGTAGTAGCGCAGGCGGCCCATGAACACGAGCAGGGGCGCGCCGTAGCGGGCGCGCATAGCCTCGCGTCCCGCTACATCGTCAATCAGGAAGGAGGCCAGGTCGATGCCGAGCGGGATGACCGTCACGCGGGTGCGATTCTCGCGCAGATAGGGCGAACTGGCGGCGTAGGCCGGGCTGGTGGCGATGATGCGGTCGGCGCGACGCAGCAGGCGGCGCATCAGCGGGCGGTACAGCCGCAGGATGCCCGCCTGGCGCACCACGTCGCTGTGGTAGGTGATGATCGTCCGCCGCGCCCGCCCGGCCAGCCACAGCGCGACTTCCCCAACCGGGTAGGGAAAGTGGAGGTGGGCGATGTCGGCGGGCGTCTGGCGCAGCGCCACGGGTAGGGCCAGGCTGAGGGGCGTCGAGGCGACGGTCGCCAGCCGCGCCGCCTTGACCACGCGCACGCCGTTCAGCGTTTCCTGCTGGCTGCGCCCTGTGAGCGCCGTTGTGGCGACCGTGACGTCATGCCCGCGTTCAGCCTGGCCCTCGGCCAGGCTGCGCACGTGGTTCTCGATCCCCCCCAGCACAGGGTAATAGTCTTTGTAGATGTGAACAATGCGCATTCGGAGCCTGCCCCTACGTCCGCGCCACACGGCGGTAGACGGCCAGCGTCTCGCGGGCGGCCCGCGCCCAGCTAAACGTCTGGGCGCGCTGGAGGCTGGCCTGATGCAGCCGCGTCCACAGGCGGCCATCCTGCAGCACTGCCACCATCGCCCGGCCCAGGGCTGCCGTGTCGGTCGGGTCGACCAGCAGCGCCGCGTCGCCCGCTACTTCGGGTAGGCTGCTCGTCGCCGACGTGATGACGGGCGCGCCGCACGCCATCGCCTCCAGCACTGGGAAGCCAAAACCCTCGTAGAGCGACGGAAAGACGAACAGCGCCGCGCCCGTGTATAGCGCGGGTAGGTCGGCCTCGGCCACGTCGCCCACCAGCCGCACGCGGTCGCCTAGCCCCAGCGCCTGAACACGCTGCGCGGCTTCCGGGTAGCGGGCATCCTGCCGCCCGGCCAGCGCCAGGACGACGTCGGGGACCTGCTCCGCCACGGCGGCGAAGGCATCAACAAGCCGCACCAGGTTCTTGTGCGGCTTGTTGATGCCCAGGTAGAGGGCATAGGCGTTAGGCAGGTCGTAGCGGGCGCGGACCTGGGCTACTTCGTCGTCATGCCGAGGGTGGAAGCGCGCTCCGACCGCCGGGTAGGAGACGGTGATACGCTCCGGCTGCGCGCCATAGAACTTCTGCATGTCCAGCCGTGCCGCCTCGCTCAGCGTCAGCAGCGCCGCCGACGTCTCAATCGCCAGCCGCGTCGTCAGCTCGAAAATGGCTCGCGCCCGCCGCGACGGCAGGTACTCAGGATAGCGGGCCGGCGTCACGTCGTAAACCGTCGTCACCGACGGCACAGGCAACCAGTACGGCTTCAGGTAGTAGGGCGAGTGGAGCAGGCTGAGCCGCTGCCGCCGCGCCAGCCAGGGCAGTTCGACGTGCTCCCGGACCGAGAAGGGCGTCGCCTGCACTGTCACCCACTCGACATTGGGCCGCGCCCGCAACTCGGCCAGGCTATAGCGGCTGTTGGCCTGGTCGTGGTTGGCTAGCACGACCAGCGTAGCGGCGGGCGCGGCGTCGGCCACGGCGACGGCCAGGTTATAGACATAACGGCCAATGCCGGGGAAGTGATCGCGGATGTAGCGACCGTCCAGTCCAAAGCGCATACACTACCGCTCCGCCGACTGCTGACCGCTGACGGCTGACGGCTCCATCTCAGCCCGACCAGGCTCGCGCGCCGGTCGATAGGGGTAGCGATACCAGCCATAGACGTAGCCCCAGGCGCCGACATAACTCGTGAGCGCCTTCAAGGGCTTGAAGCCCGGCCGCCACGACGGGGCGGCGAACGAGTAGGGCAGGAAGACGTTGGGGACCAGGATCAGGGTCCGCAGCACGAGGTACGCCAGGGCATGGAGGGGCGTCCGCAGGCGGCGGCCCGCCGCCCGCGCCGGGTCGCGCTGGACTTCCTGGGCGTGCCCGACGCCGTACAGGAAGTGCTTGCGCAGCAAGGCGCGCAGCGTGCGCGGGGCCGGGTGGTAGACCCAGGTACGCGGGACGAGGATGAAGCGGTAGCCGAGGCGGCGCACGCGGTAGAAGAACTCGGTATCCACCCCACGCACCAACTCGTTGCTGAACCCGCCCGCCGCCTCGAACACCGCGCGGCGCATGGCGCAGCACGTCGTCGTAATCTCGATGTAGCCGTGGCGGTCCAGCGGCGGGTTCGTCTCCAGCGGAGCCTGGACGACGCCGTGCTCGATGCGCGGTACCTCGCGCGCCACCCAGCGCTGGAAGCGGTCAGCGTCGGGCGGCAAGAGCTTGGCCGCGCCGGTCACGCCGATGGTCGGGTCGGCCAGGAGCGGCCGGACCAGGTTCGCCAGCGTGTCGTCGCCGCCCAGGACGGCGTCGTCGTCGACGAAGACCAGCACATCGGCGGTCGTGCGCGACACACCCACGTTGCGCGCCCGCCCGTTGGGCCGGATGTTGACCGCCACCTGAATCTCGTCGGGTTGGAGGGTCTGGCGGGCGATGGACTCGCGCAGGGCCTCGACCCGGCCGTCTAACGCGGGGATGACGACGGCGACGCGGCTCATAGGCCCCGTCCGATCGGCAGCGCGCGCCGCACCAGGAAGCTCAACTTGGCCGCCTCCCCGACCCGCAACAGCCACGTCAGCGCGGCATAGCCGGCCAGGCCCGCTCCACCCGCCACGGCCAGCCGCACCACAGAGGCCAGGAACCCGCTTCCCGGCACGATGCCCCGCACCACGAGCGCGAGGGCGCCACAGGCGAGGCTCGCCACCACGATGGCCGCGAAGGGCCGCACCAGCGACACTGCCCCCAGCGCCCCCAGCCGTCGCCGCAGCGCCAGCCAACCCGCCAGCGTCACCAGCGTCCACGTCAGCGCCGTCGACAGGGCGATGCCCGCCAATCCTAGCGGACCGATGAGCAGGGCGTTGAGCGTCACATTGAGGACGGCGTTGGCGATGCCGAGCCACATGGGCGTACGCGTGTCCTGGATGGCCAGGAAGGCGCGCGACACGAGCAGTGACAGGTAGTTGGGCAGGACGCCGAGGGCCAGGAACGCCAGCGCTGCGGCCGTCAGCGCCGTGTCCTCCGGGTCAAACGCGCCGCGCTCCAGGAGCGCCCGCACCAGGTCCACCCGCAACACGGCCATCAGCGTCACCAGCGGGGCCAGGGTAAACACCACCATGGCCGTTGCGTTCCGCAAGGCCCGCCGCAGGCCGTCCGTCCCTTCCGCAGCCGCCACTTCCGACCAATGGGCCAGCAGCACGCCGAAGAAGCCCGTCCCGACCAGGATGTACGGGATGGCGGCGATGCGCTCGGCGTAGCTGAGGGCCGTGACCGCGCCGGGCGCCAGGG
>CAZLBQ010000048.1:0-19157 GCA_964557745.1 uncultured Anaerolineales bacterium | reverse complement strand
GTCGAGAGCTTCGAGGGCCGGCTCACGGGGCAGCGCCGCCTCCCCGACCTGGGCCTCGCGGTGGACGGCCCGTTGGCCCGCCCCTACTTCACGACCATCTACTTCACCGACCCAGACGGCGTCATCATCGAGATTGCGACGAGCGGGCCGGGCTGGGCAGTGGACGAGGCGCCCGACCAGATTGGGACAGAGTATCGGGAGCCGCCGCCGGAGATGATCGTCAACAACCGCGATGAGGCGCGCATCCAGGCGACGACGTGGTCAGAGCCGGTGCCCGACATCACGCCGGACATGGCGCTGCGCCAGGGGATGCATCACATCACGGCCATTGGCAGCGACATCCAGCGCACCCAGGCGTTCTTTGGCGACCTGCTGGGGATGCGACGGGTCAAGATGACGTCGAACTTTGACGACCCGAACTCGGCGCACTGGTACTGGGGCGTCGGGGACGGCGCGCCGGGCACGCTCATCACGTACTTCGAGCGCGACCCGCGCAAGGTGCGCCGCGCTCGCCTGGGCGTCGGCCAGACGCACCACTTCGCCCTGGCCGTCGCGGACGAGGCGACGCAGATGGAGTGGCGGGAGCGACTTGTGCAGGCCGGGCTGCGCGTCTCGCCCGTCATGGACCGTGTCTACTTCAAGAGCATCTATACAAATGACCCGGATGGACACATTGTGGAGTTGGCGACGCTGGGGCCGGGCTTTCCGCTCGATGAGGACGTGGCGCACCTGGGCGAGAAGCTCATGCTCCCGCCGTGGTTGGAAGCGCACCGACGGGACATTGAAGCCGCCTTGGCGCCTATTGTCGTCCCGGCCCCTTGACGAGATAGAGGGGATGACCCTGCATGATATGGATGCGAGACATCGGCGGAGGCAGGGGCTGCCATTGGAGAAGGAGGCGTTCACGTGGACGTAGTGAGCCTGGAGCGTATCGAGGCGGACATCCGGCTGCTTCCAGCTTCGCTCGCTAGATGTAATCCGCTTTCCGTCCACGCCCGCTGGCAGACTCTCCATTGAGAGCTTGCGGAGGATCGAGGACGCCTTGCGCTATTGTCTCGGCCTCTAGACATCGCCTAGCATCCGCATGATGCTTATTGTCTCGCTACTCCTCACCCAGATACGCCTTGCGGACGAGGTCGCTGCGGCTCAGGTTCGCAGCAGTGTCGTGCAACACAATCTCCCCTGTTTCTAGCACATAGCCGCGATGGGCGATGGAGAGGGCCATGGCGGCATTCTGCTCGACGAGCAGGATCGTCGTCCCCTGCCGGTTGATCTGCGCCAGGGTCTGATAAATCTGCTCGACGAGAATCGGCGCGACCCCCATCGAAGGCTCGTCCATCATCAGCAGTCGGGGGTTGGCCATGAGACCGCGTCCAATGGCGAGCATCTGCTGCTCGCCGCCGGACAGGGTGCCGCCCGCCTGATTGATGCGTTCCTTGAGGCGCGGGAAGAGTTCGAAGACACGATTCATGTCGGCCTCGATACCCTGCGGGTCGGTCCTCAAGAAGGCGCCCATCTCCAGGTTCTCACGCACCGTCATCCGCCCGAAGATCCGCCGCCCCTCTGGCACGTGGATGACCCGCGAGCCGACGATCTTGTTCGGGGCGAGTGTCTCCAGGCGCGTCCCCTCGAAAAGCACGGTTCCCTGGCGAGGCCGCAGGACGCCCGAAATCGTCTTTAGGGTCGTTGTCTTCCCGGCGCCGTTGGCGCCGATGAGCGTGACGATTTCGCCCTCATCGACCCGCAGGGAAATGCCCTTGAGCGCGTGGATATTGCCGTAGTAACTATGGACAGCGTTGAGTTCGAGCATAGACCGTGTCTCGCTGGATAGCCTAGGCGGCGTGGACGCTCCCGCGGCCAAGATAGGCTTCGATCACACGGGGATCGCGCTGCACGGTGGCGGCCGTCCCCTCGGCAATCTTGGCGCCATAGTCCAAGACGGTGACCTGGTCCGAAATTCCCATGACCAGCCGCATGTCGTGTTCAATCAGCAGGATGGTCAACGCCAGGTCACGCCGCATGCGGTCAATGAAGCGCATCAAATCCACCTTCTCAGACGGGTTCATGCCCGCCGCCGGCTCATCCAACAGTAACAGGCTCGGGTGCAAGGCCAGCGCCCGAGCGATCTCCAGACGGCGTTGATCGCCGTAGGGCAGGTTGCGGGCGATGACGTGACTCTTCCCCTGGAGGCCGACGTAGTGGAGCAGACGCCGCGCCTCCGCCCTGCCCTCCTGCTCCTCGCGTCGGTAGCGCGAGGTACGCAACAGCGCATCGAAGACGCCCGAATGCAGGTGCGTGTGCAGGCCCGCCAGAACATTATCCAGCGCGCTCATATTGGCAAACAGGCGGATATTCTGATAGGTCCGGGCAATACCGGCCCTGGCGATCTGATCTGGCCGCAGGCCGCGAATGGAGGCGCCCTTGAAGACGATGTCGCCTTCTTCCGGCGCGTAGAAGCCGGTCAGGCAGTTAAAGAAGGTAGTTTTGCCGGCCCCGTTCGGCCCAATCACGCTGTGAATGGATTGCTCCGCGACTTCGAGGTCAACATCGCGGACGGCGATCAAGCCCCCGAACCGTTTTGTCACCCGCCGCGCGACCAGGATCGCCATGCCTAATCCTCCGTTGTCGAGACCGAGGCCAATTCCTGGCTGGGCATTGCTCGGAGCGCGTCCGATTCCTCCTGCGCCAGTGTCTCGGCCTCCGCTAGTTCGCGCACCACGCTAGCTTCCGGCCAGAGACCCTGGGGTCGGAAGAGCATCATCGCCACCAGGATCGCTCCGTAGACCATGAGGCGATACTCTTGAAACTCGCGCAACAGCTCGGGCAGCCCGACGAGGGCCAGGGCGCCGACCACCACACCAGGCAGGCTGCCCATGCCGCCGACGATGATCAGGGCAACGACGTTGATGGAGATGAGCAAGTTAAAACTGCCCGGAACGACGGAATTGACCATCGAGGCGAAGAGGCCGCCGCTCAACCCGCCCAGAGATGCCCCAATAGCAAACGCTGTCAGCTTAGCTGAGACGCGGTTGATGCCCATCGCCTGAGCAACATCCTCATCCTCGCGGATCGCCATCCAAGCCCGGCCCAGGCGCGAGGTCTTGAGGCGCGAGCCAATCAGCCAGGCGACCAGGACGCCGGCGATGACCAGGTAGTAGAACTTCTCAGGCGTGTCGAAGACAAAACCGCCGATGGCAGGCCGCCCAATACCGGTAATGCCCTGTGCCCCGCCCAGGTAAGGCCTGAGCCAGTCCGAGAGAACGAGGATACGGATGATCTCGCCAAAGCCGAGCGTCGCCAGCGCGAGATAGTCACCCCGCATGCGCAGCACGGGCATGCCGAGGATCACGCCCGCGAGCAGCGCCAGGAGAATCGAGACGGGCAGGGCTTCCCAGAAGCCCAGGCCAAAGCCTCGATCGGGAGTGGTGAGGATGGCCATGGTGTAGGCGCCAATGGCAAAGAAGGCGACATAGCCCAGGTCCAGCAGGCCCGCGAAGCCCACTACGAGGTTGAGACCGAGGCCCATGATGATATACAGGCCGACGAAGTCGGCCACATTGCTCAGGAAGAGCTTGCCCCACAGGGGGAAAGTCAGCACCGCGAGGGCGCCCACGCCCAGGAGCGCCCACCGGGCGGGCGACCTGGTCCCGACCGTCGACGCCCGTGTGCTGACCGAGCGCGCCTGTCGGACCTGATGGCTGACCCAGACCGACGCCCCACCCAGAAGCAGGGTGATGACGGCCCCCCAGGGGGTCAGGCCGCTGTCGGTGAACAGACTCTGGGCCAACGCGGTCGGGAGTAGGCTCGCGATGACCTCCCGCAGCAACGCGATGAGCACTGTCACCGAGAGGGCCGTCACGATGATGCGCCGCCACAGCGGCGGTAAGGCAGCCAGCGCGCCGGCGAAGGCGCCTAAGCCCGCTCCGCCGAGCACCGGCAGCCAGAGGCCACCGCCTATGCCCTGCCCAAAGGTTAGAAGCTGGACGAGCTGCGGGGTGGCAAAGACGAACATGCCGCGCATGTTGAATGTACTGACCAGCACAGCCAGGGCCGCCAGTGTCACCCCCACAACGCCACCCGCCACCAGACCGAGCAGCAGCGCACGGCGGGGCGAGCGCGCGGGGCGCGCGGCGCTGTAGCCCACAAGCAGGACGAGGGTGATCAGGAGGGCGTAGCCCAGGGTGACACTATCGCCAATCAATCGGCGCGCGGCGAAGGTTTGCAGCATACCGACGAGACAGATATGCCATGCGCCTAAGCCTCCTAATAGACCGATGCGCAGGGCGGATCGGAGTTCTGAGGCCATACCCCCTCCTTTACGCCCGCTTAGAAGATAGCCGCTCGCCCAGGACGCCGGTCGGGCGGAAGATAAGGACCATCACGAGCATGGTAAAGGCAATGACATCCTTGAGCTGATTGGCGGCTGGGATGCCCAACCCGTCGAGGAACAGGCTGGGGCCGATGGATTCGAAAATACCGAGCAGAACCCCGCCTAACACGGCGCCGGGCAGGTTCCCAATCCCGCCCAGAACAGCGGCGGTGAAGGCCTTGATACCGGGCGTGAAGCCCATCAGAAAATTGACCTGGTGAAAGATCAGGGCGTAGAGGACACCCGCAACGCCGGCCAGCATGCCGCCAATGGCGAAGGTGATGGAGATCGTGCGGTTTAGATCCACCCCCATCAACTCCGCCGCTTCCATGTCCTCCGAGATCGCCCGAATCGCGCGGCCCGTCTTCGTCCGTTGGATAAAGAGATAGAGCAGGGTCAGCAGGCTCAGGGTGGTGACAAAGACCAGGATGAGCGTCTTCTGGACGCCCAGCACGTCCCCTTTCAGCATCGCCACGTCGGGGTAGACCTTGACGTTCGACCCGTAGAGGCCACGGAAGGTGTATTGCAGGAACAGTGACGCGCCGATGGCGGTGATCAAGGGCACGAGACGGGGCGCCCAGCGCAGCGGGCGGTACGCGATGCGCTCTACGGCGAGGGCGACGGTGGTCGAGACGAGGGCGGAGAGAGCGGCGATGGCGAGCAGGCTGGGAACCGGGTAGCTGTTGAGGAAGCCGTGGCGGGCGAGGGCGTCAGCCAGGTAGTAGCCGGTGAAGCCGCCACTCATAAACACTTCACTGTGCGCGAAGTTGATCAGGCGCAGCACGCCGTAGACCATCGTGTAGCCGAGCGCGATCAAGGCGTAGATCCCGCCTTGCGCCAGCCCGAAAAAGATGAAGTCGAGCCACTGCGCCGGGGTATAGTGGCCACTGAGCAGGGTTTTGACAGAGCCGACCACAATCAGGGCCAACAATCCCCCGCCGATTAGCCAGACAACGAGCTGCGAGGCATCTAGTGGTTTACGCGCAGCCGGTGCTACTGCCATGATCTCCTCCCACCTATCACGCGGGCGAACGCGTGCCTCCGCCGCCTGCGGAGGAGCGGGGCCTACAGCTAGCCATTGACTGTCAGCCCGACGGCGCGAAGACTCTTGTTTCGAGAGGCCCTTCGCGCCGTCGGGAGCGTTGCCAACAGCTCACTGACACAGGCCGCGGTGTTGAGCCGGTCTACTGGGTCGGGTAGACCTTCTTAGTATCCTTGTCCGGGAAGCCGGCTGGATCAGTCGCGGTAAGCTGATAGACCGCGATGTGCGGGTCGGCGCAGTCGCCGTTCTTGTCGCAGGTCAAGTTGCCGGTCAGCCCCTTGAAGTCCTTCGTCGCATACAGCGCATCCCGCAACCCTTTGCGAGGGATGTACAGGGCGCCATCCTGACCCGCGACCGCCACCTTCTTCACGGCGTTGAGGATCATCATCGTGGCGTCATAAGCGTGAGCGTGATACGGGGCGTTGGGCTTCTCGCCGTACTTCTTCTGATACTTGTCCTGGAACGCGCTGTAGCCGCTGCCGAACTGACTGAAGTCAGGACTGCTGAGATACATGGCAGTGGCCGCGTCGCCGGCCGACTTCACGAAGTCACCCGCGAAGAGGCCGTCGGACCCCATGAGGGTCACCTTTTCCAGGCCCTTGACCTCCTTCGCCTGACGGGTGATGAACGCGCCTTCGGCGACGAAGATGGGGTAGTAGATGATGTCGGGACTCTTGGTTGCCACGCGCGTCAAGACAGGGCGCATGTCAGTCTCGCCCACGTTCACGGCTTCTTGGGCGACAACCTCCCCGCCGTTCTGCTTAAAGGCTTGCGCAAAGGCATCTACCAGACCCGCCGCATAGGTGCTGCCATCGTGGATGGTCGCGGCCTTCTTGAGCTTGAGCTGCTTGGCGACAAAGTCGGCCGCGACCTGACCCTGGACTTTGTCGTTGTGGGCGGTCCGCAGGAAGCCCTCGACGTGCTTGGCCGGGTCGGTCAATTCGAGGGAAGTCGAGGACGGCGAGACCATTGTCATGCCGGCCTGGGTAATGACAGGCGCCATGACTTTACTGGCGCTCGAGCAGAGAGCGCCGACAATGCCGACGATCTTGGCGTTGGCGGCCAGCTTAGAGGCAGCGGTTTGCCCCCCCTCGGGGCTACACCCGTCGTCCTCACCAATGAGCTGGAGCTTGTGATTGAACAGGGCCCCCCCTGCATCGTCGAGCGCAATCTCAATCCCGCGTTTCGTGTCCTCGCCCAGGGCCGCCGTGGAGCCGGACTGCGAGAGGGCAAAAGCAAGAACAATGGGATCGCCCGGCTTGATGGCCAGCACGCCAATCGGGTCAGACGGCGGACTACTCACGACGGGCGGCTGAGCATTCGCGCCCGCCGTCGCCTGGCCGCCACCCGAAGCGGGGCTGGCCGGCTGGGTGGCTTGAGCGCCCGAGGCTGCCCCGGCGGTGGGCGCCTGGGTCGCAGCCGTTGCAGGCTTTGCGGCGGGCGCCTGGGTCGCCGGCGCCGCCGGGGCCTGGGTGGGCGCCGTTGCCGTCGACGCTCCTCCGCCACATCCGACGATGACAAGGGCGAGGAGCGAAGCGATCATAGTCATGAGAAGGAAGTTCTTTTTCATGGTTTCTCTCCTTCATGATAGTTGAGGCGAGACACGCGGCTTGGACAGGATGAGCCGTCAGGCGTAAAGAGGGAAGCGGCGGCGAGGTTGGTAAAGGGGGCCAAACTGAAATAATGTTACACTAACAGCAGCCGCCCGGCAAGTTACCATCGGATGCCCCTGCTCGGGGAAGCGACGGCGGCTTTCTACCAGACAACAGGCCCGAAGGGGTTGCGCAACCCTGCGGGCCTGTCGAACTTCCTTATGGGGGCAGACACCAGGTCTGCCTCTACCGGGGACTGACTGCTAGAACGAGCGGTTGCCTGTCTGGGTTGGATTGTGCGGCTGGCCCTGGCCTTGCGGCTGGCCCTGGCCTTGCGGCTGGGTCAGGCCCTGGCGCTGGGCTTCCTGCTGCGCCGTGGTCTTAACGGTCTGGGCGGCGTCCTTCGCCTCTTCCTTGACCGTCGTGAGCGTCTCCTGGGCAACGCCCTGGATCTGCTCGAACTTCTGCTGCGCCACATTCTGCGCCTTGTCCATGAGGTTGTCGCGCATCTCGCCCATCAACTCGCGCTCGCGCTCGGTCTCAGGCAGCGCCAGGCCGATGGCCGCGCCGACCGCGATGGCGGCCGCGCCGACGGCCAGCGGGTTGTCATAGAGCATCTGTTGGAAGCTGCCGCGCGCGCGGCGGGCCCGCCGCATGGTATAGTGCCGCATCTCGCCGGCGCGGTCCGCCGTACCACTGGCGACACCGGTCACGGTGTCCTTCGCGCCGCTGGCGGCGCCGGTCACCGCGTCAGTGACGGCGCCCGCCACATCGCCCACCTTCTCGGTGACGGTGCTTGCCACGCCGGTGACGGCTTCCTTGGCCTGCTCCGCGACTTCCTTGACCCGGCTCTGGTCTTCGTTCTCCCAGTCGCGGCCATAGGACGACGCGTAGGGCATGTTGCTGCGATAGGTGCGCCCGTACGGGTAGGCCTGGGTTTCGTCGTAGTCGTAGCCGTAGTCCTCAGACGAGCTGCGCCCCTTGAAGACCAACCAACCGATACCAAAAGCCGCGAGGGCGGCCGGCACGGGGTTCTCCCGGATCAGGTCCAGGAGCCCGTTCCCCTTCGTTTGCACTGTGGTGCGTGTCGTGTCCATGATCGTTTCAACTCTCCCTACTGTAGCGCCGCGGACGGTCTCCTTAGCGCTGGCGATGGCCTCGTGCACAGCTTCCCGCGCTGCCTCCTTCGCCGCCTCGGTCGCGTCCTTGACGGTGTCAACCGCCTGTTCCTTGAGGTTGGCGGGGCTGAGCTTCTCCTGGAGCGCGTCGATGGTCTCGCTCATGTCCGCCCGCGTGCGCTCGATGTGTGCCTTGATTTCTTCCGGGTCCTCCGCGCGGTTAAGCGCGTCGTCCGCCATCGCCTCGTCTACCCGGTCTGTTGTTTCACCCATGCCACATTCTCCTTCATGGTCTCGACGGTCTGCTCTGGCGCGAGGTTCTGCGCCTTGAGCATGTTGCGACCGGCCATGACGATGGCGCCACCGATGGCAATCACCACTACGCCGACAAGGAAGGCCGACGCCCACAGGGGCAGCCACATGGCGACGAGCGCCACGAGGCCCGCGATCACCGCCAGCAGGCCCGCGTAGGCGAGCATGCCACCGGCGGCGAGGACACCGACTGCCTTACCCATCTGGCCGGCCTTCTGCGACATCTCGGTCTTGGCGAGTTTGACCTCGCTTCGCAAGAGGTCGCTCATGCCTGCCGTTAGTTCACTGAACAACTCGCCTAGCGAGCGATCCTCTCGTGCCTGCATCGCTACGCCTCCCTCGGACCAACACCGGAGCGGCCCGCCATGTTCGGGTCATCCCGCGTCTCTTCGCGCCGCAGCCGGGCCGCCTCTTCCATCGAAGCGGGCCGGGGGGTCTGCCGGGCCTGACCGTAGGTCTGACCACCGGTCGTGGTCGAGCGGTACTGGCCGCTGGATTGGCCCGTGGTCGACGAGCGACCGGACGTGCTGCCGTACTGGCTGCCGCTGTACTGCCCACCGCCGTACTGGCCCGTGCCATACTGCCCACCGCCGTACTGGCCACCGCGCAGGCCCTGGCGCGACTCGCCCTCGAAGCGGCGGTTGAACGCCTCGTCGTCCCACTCGGGAGAGGGCGCGGAGCTCTTAACAAAGCGCGCCGCCAGCAGGCCCAGGCCGAGGGCGCCCGCCAGGAAGAGGGCCGGCTGCCGCCGCCCCAGGTCTTCCACGTCGCGCAGCATGTCATTCACGTCCGTCTCGCGCAGGTAAGACGACACGCCCTCGATGCGGCTCGCCGCTGCGTCCGCCACACCGACAAAGGGGCCGACGTTCTGATCGCGCAGTTGCTGGCTCGTCTGGCGCAGCGTGTCCGCCACCGCGCCGAGGCTGTCGGCGGCCATGTCCTTGCGGTCGCTGACCTGCGCCGTCGCCGTCTGCTTGGCCTGATCGACGACCTGGCCGGCCGTCTGCTTCACCTGATCCACCACATCACCAGTCTTAGCCTTCGCCTGGTCGACAGCGTTGCCCGCGCTGCCCTGCTGACCGGGCGCCTGGCCCGAAGGGCCTTGACCCACGCTCATACGTACCTTCCTTTCAGACTCTTGTCCTGAGCAGACTCAAGGTTGATTATCTCACGTTTCACATAAGCAAGGCGTATGCCAGTCTCCCAGTTGACACTGTCTAGCCTAAGCGCCATACTTCGTGACCATTTCTCCCCCTGCGTGAGGTCACATGCCTACTTCTGCCCACCGTATCCTGGCCGTCTTATGTTATGCCCAGCGCGGCGACGAGGTGCTGATGATGCACCGCCGCAAGCAGCCCAACCTGGGACAATGGACGGCGCCCGGCGGCAAGCTGGAATGGGACGAAGCGCCCGTTGAGACATGCATCCGCGAGATGCGCGAGGAGACGGGACTGCTTGTCCACAGGCCTGAGTTGCGCGCCATCATCACCGAAGTCTCGCCGGCCGAGCACTACCAGTGGCTCATGTTCGTCTACGTGGCGACGGAGTTCGAGGGGGAGGTTGGGCAAACGCACGAGGGCGACCTGGCGTGGCTGCCGGTCGCCCAGTTAGCGGACCTGCCGATCCCCCAGGCCGACCGCATTTTCGGCCCGCGTGTCCTCGACTGGGACGGCAAGGTGGCCCAGATGAAGTTTTATTACAATGAGAACGTGGAGTTGGTGCGCTGGGAGGAGGTCTAGCAGGGCCGATGACGGTCCTCCTCGCCGGCACGTTCATGCTATAATGACGGGCGCCGATTATAGCGAGTCGTACGCCAGGAGGGAAAGCCATGTCTAACGTCAGCGTCGAACGCGTCGAAGTCGCCGCCCCCGACTGGGGCTTTACCATGAACAGCTACATCGTGCGTGACACCGCCACGGGCGCGACGGCCATCGTCGATCCGGGCGCAGAGGCCGAGCGTCTGCTGCAAGCGGCCGGGCCGGATGTCCGGCAGATCTGGATTACCCACGGCGACTTCGACCACGTCAACGCGCTGGAGGCGGTGCGCTCGGCGACCGGCGCGCCAGTCCTGGCCCACGAGCTAGAAGTAGACCGTGTGCCGGGCGGGGCGGACCAGTTGGTCAGCCACGGCTACCAGTTCCAGTTGGGCCAGACGCGGGTGCTGGTCCTGTTCGTCCCCGGCCACGCGCCGGGCCACGTTGCGTTTGTCATGCCGGGCCACGTCCTGGGCGGCGACATTCTCTTCCCCGGCGGCCCGGGCCACACGCACACGCCCGAAGACTTCCAGACGCTCGTGGCGGGCATCGAGCGTCACCTGCTGACCCTCGACGACGACATGGTCGTCCACCCGGGCCACGGCGAACCCGGCACGATTGGCGAGGCGAAGCAGGCCGTCGCGCAGTTCAAGCAGCGCACGGACACACAGGGGCTGTACGGCGACGTGACGTGGCAGGGGTAGAGTGATGTCTAGTACATTGGAATCGTTGGCTGACTAAGCTGCGCGAACTCAGGTACAGATGGATGATTCTCGCACCCTCGTGTCCAGTATCGAGGGCCGCCGGCTGACCCTCGACGAAGACGCCGTAGACCTTCCTTGCCCTTGATTTAGACCCAATTTCCGGTAGAATACCGAAGCCTGGACCCAATAGCACTGATACACTGTCTGCCGACGCTGACCACGTAGAGCATCAAGAGGGTTGCCGATGCCAACGCCGCAGACGTTTGGTGAGTGGCTCCGTCGTCGCCGTCGGAGCCTCGGTCTCACCCAGGCCGAACTAGGCGGGCAAGCTGGTTACTCCGAACACACCATCCGAGCCGTGGAGGCCAACCACCGTCGCCCTGGCCGCGAGATGGCCGAGATTCTGGCCGTGATCCTCAGGATTGCACCGGAGGAGCGCGCTGCCTTTGTGCGCTTTGCGCGCGATGAAGCCGGTGCGATTGACCCTCCCCGTCTGCCCGATGTATCCCTCCCCGCGCCGCTACCAGCCAATCGCGCCACCCTCACCAACCTCCCTGTCCCTCTCACACCGCTGATTGACCGCGTCAAGGAATTGGCGACGCTGCAAGACCTTTTGCGGGCGGCCGACGTGCGCCTGGTCACGCTGACCGGGACGGCGGGCGTCGGCAAGACCCGGCTGGCGATCCAAGCAGCGTCTCATCTGCTGAACGAGTTCGACCAGGGTGTGTTCTTCGTCAACCTGGCCCCGCTGCCTTCATCGCGGCTGGTCGTCTCGACCATGGCCCAGACGCTCGACATCCAGGAGCAAGGCGGACAATCGCTCCTGGAGCGGCTCAAGGTCGGGTTGCGTGACCGCCGCGTCCTGCTCGTCCTCGACAATTTTGAGCACGTGATCGACGCCGCCTCGGTGCTGGCCGACCTGTTGGTGGCAGCGCCTCAGGTAAAAATGCTAATCACCAGTCGGATGCCGCTTCGTGTGCGGGGGGAAAGAGAAGTCGGGGTGCATCCCCTTCCCTACCCGCCCCACGGCCCGACAATGTCGTCGGAGCGTCTCTCGCAGTACGAGGCGGTGCAGCTCTTCATCCAACGGGCGCTGGAAGTCAAGCCCGATTTCCAAGTCACCAACGCCAACGCGCCGGCGGTGGCTGAGATCTGCTCACGCCTCGATGGCCTGCCGCTGGCGATTGAATTGGCAGCCGCCCGGGTACGGCTGCTCTCGCCCGAGGCCTTGCTGACCCGCCTGGCGCAGCGGCTCAAGTACCTGATTGGCGGCGCCCGCGATCTCCCCCAGCGGCAACAGACGTTAAGGGCGACGCTTGATTGGAGCTACAACCTGCTGGACAAGGACGAGCAAACCTTATTCCGACGCCTGGCCGTCTTTGTCGGAGGGGGGACGCTGGAGGCCATCGAGACCGTGTGTGGTAGCGCCCGCACGAGCACTCTCGCCCCTCTATCGAGGGATCCCTTGGACCTCGTGTCCTCGTTGGTGGAAAAGAATCTGGTGCGGGTTTACGAGCAAGGTGGCGAAGCACGGTTTACGATGCTCCAGACCGTCCTGGAGTACGCGACCGAGCAGTTGGCGGCAAGTGGCGAGCGGGAGACCATCTTCGGCCGGCACAGCCAATTCTATCTGGCGCTTGTTCAACAGGCCGAGCCTGAGTTACAAGGACCCCACCAGGGTACATTGCTCAGCTGTCTCGAAGCCGAGCGCGACAATTTGCGTAGCGCCCTCGCCTGGAGCCTTGGCGATAGAGGGCACGCTGACACAGCGCTGAAGCTAGCGGCTGCTCTCGTCTTGTTCTGGTATGCGAGGGGGCCGTGCAGTGAGGGGCAGGCTTGGCTGGAGAGCGCGCTAGCCCAGGCGCCTACGGCTTCAGTTGAGGCGCGGGCGAAGGCGCATAGCGCGGCGGGCACCCTCGCCTATCACCAGGGTGACTATGCGCGAGCGACGGACTTCCATCAGGTAGCGCTCGCCCTCTACCGTGAATGCTGCAATTCGCGTGGGGAAGTGTTCTCACTCAGTAATCTGGGCTATCAGGCGCGGGCGCAAGGGAAGTTGGAACTTGCCACCGGACTCTTCGAACAAGCCCTGGGTCTCTTTCGTGAACTTGGCGACAAGCGCGGGGTTGCGGAGCAACTGCTGTGTCTGGGAGAGGTGGCACGGTCGCAGAGCCGGGATGAGGAAGCGGCGCGCCTCTATGTCGAGAGCCTGGAGCATTATCAAGCACTCAACGACACGGCGTCTTGTGGGGGAATCTTGCATAATCTAGGCCATATCGCGCTCCACCAGGGAGATACTCAGGAGGCACGGCGCTACTTTGTAGAAGGCTTGAACCTGGCATGCGCCAGCGGGAACAGGCTTATCCTCAGCGGCTTGCTGCACGGTCTAGGCTGCGTCATGGTAGCCGAAGGGCGTCCGGCGCGGCAAAGCGCGCAGCTATTTGGGGCGGCGGCCGCCACCCTAGCGGCGGTCGGTGGGAGCCTGGAGGATGTGGATCGCCGGGAGATTGAACACGCCATGGCTATTGTACGCCATCAACTACCAGAGGCGACATTCAACGTGGCCTGGGCCGAGGGGCAGGAGATGACGCTGGCGGAGGCGGTGACGTTTGCGTTGGCAGAGCGATAACGACCGCCGCTCAGCGCCAGCTCCACACGGCCAGCGAGCCATCGGTCAGGCGGCGCTGGTCGCTGCCCGGCGCGACATCCACCACGTAGACCGCCTCCTGGTCGCCGTTCTCCGTCATCGAGTAGACGATGGAGCGGCTGTCGGGCGACCAGACCGTCAGCGAGCGGGCGTACTGGTCGAAGAAGGGCAGCAGGTTGACAAAGGCTTCGGTCGGGACAAAGTCTGCCAGGGAGCGGCTCTCGCCCGTGGCGACGTCGGCGACAGCCCAGCGCAGCCGGAGCGGATCGGCCGGGCCGGTGGGAATCAGGGTCAGGAAGGCGATTTGCTGGCCGTTGGGCGACCAGAAGAAGGCAAGAACCTTCTCCTCGCTCAGCGTCCGGCGGTTGCCCCCGTCCGCATCCATCACCGATAGCGGCCCGAACGCCACCTGCCCCAACCCCTGCAACTCTGGCTCACCCGTCAGAATCGCGGCGATCTTATCCCCCATCGGCGACCAGGCGAAAGACACCGAGCCGCGGAACGGCAGCAGCGCGCGCGGGTTGGCGCCGCTGGCATCCGCCGCCACCAGTTCGTCGCCGCTCGCCCCCTTGCGCGCGTAGAGCAGGGTCTTGCCGTCGGGCGACCAGTCGGGAGCCAGGAAGAGGGCGGGGTCGTCGCTGAGCGGCGGCGTCTCGGCCTGGCCCGGCTCGAACAGGCTGACCCGCGCCTGGGGCGAGGTCTGCTTGACCCCATTGACATGGAAGAGCAGGCGGCGGCTGTCGGGCGACCACGCGAAGTAGAACGGCGAGCCCTGGCCCAGCTCGGTCGATTGGGTCTGCCCAATACTGGCGAGCCGCAGCGCGATTGTCTGGCCCGCCGACTCGAGAAAGGCCAACTGGCGATTGTCGGGGGCCCAGTAGAGGTAGAACGGCCCCGTGCCGGTAGAGGTGTGAACCGTCTCCTGCGCGCCGGTCGTGGCGTCGCTGACCTGGAGCTTCGACTCGACGCCGCCCGCCGTCCGCGCGGACTGGACATAGGCCAGGCGGCGGCTATCGAGGGACCAGGTGGGCGTGCGGTAGATGCGGTTGGGCCGTTCGCCACCTTCGCCGTCGGTCGTGAGGGCGCGGCGGTCCGAGCCGTCGGGCGCGATGAGGTAGATGTTGCTGTCCACCCCCTGGAAGGCGATGCGGTTGACGGGCGCCGCGACGGGCGCTAGCGGGCCGCCCACGACCCGGTTGCGGGCGAATAACCACCCGCCGCCCGCCAACGCCACGCACAGGCAGACGGTCAGCAGGCCGCAGCCGCCCAGCAGGGCCAACAGGGTCCACGGCGGAACGCGGCGGGTCGTCTCCATAGGACACTCCTCACGGCAGGATGATAGAGCCTACTGAGGGCAGGTCGAGCGCCTGCCCCTGTCTGCCGTAAATTGTGGCGGGATTGACCCCGTTTGCCAAATGCACGGGCCGCGCTAGGCCATCATCCGCCCATTCCGCAACTGGTACGCCGCGCCGGGCGATTGAGGCAGGCCCAGCGCCTCGGCCGCCTGGGCGGCGCGCTCGGCGTCGTAGTCGATGGCGTACAGGATGGCCGTCCAGTTGTCGCCGATACCCTCCAGGATGGCAAAGCGGGCGCGCGGGTCGCCGGTGTGGATCTGGTGGCTGACGCTGCCGGGGTTGATGAGCAGGCGCGGGCCTAGGCGACTGACGCTCGGCCAGTGGGAGTGGCCGAAGGTGACGATGGGTTCAGGGTAGGCGGCCAGGAGGCTTTCCATCTCCTGCGGCGCCCGTTCTGCCGCGGGGTTGAGCGAGCGGTGGAAGAACAGGTCCTGGTTATTTGTCGGCGCGCCGTGGAACTGGAGTAGGCGGCCGTCCAGGTCGGTCCGCCGGAGCGGCAGCCTCGCCAGCCACCGGATGCGCTCCTGACCCAGATCGTTGACCACCCACTGCCACGTCGGCTCGAGGTCGGCGTGCCCGTGGAAGCGCTCAGCGTGGACCGGAAACTCGTCGGTGTTCCCGATGACACACGGGATGTCCAACTCGCGGACGCGGTCGACGGCCTGCGCGGGCGCGACCAGCCCCCAGGCGACGTCGCCGTTGCAGATGAGGCGGTCGACGCCGAGGCGCCCCAGTTCCGCCAGCACGGCGTCGAGGGCGAAGATGTTGCTGTGAATGTCTGAGATAATCCCGACTCGCATGCTCTCTCCGAAGGTGGGGCGCTCCGCCTAGGCCTCGACAGGAGCGGCCTGGTGCGCCTCGGCCAGCGCGGCGGCGAACACGGGCAGGGCGCGGTTAATCATGTCGTCGTTAGCCGTCAATGAGATGCGGAAGTAGCCGGGCATCTCAAAAACACTCCCCGGCAGGCAGTACACGTCGCCGTCCGCCAGCAAATCGATGAACTGCCGATCATCGGGCCAGGGCGAGCGGGCCAGGAGATAGAAGGTCCCCTCCGGCTGCGTCACCTCATAGCCCATCCCGCGCAGCGCGCCTACCATGTGGTCGCGCTTGCGCTGCAGGTGGGCCATATCGATGCCAACACGCTCGAGGTCGCCCAGCGCGTGCTGGAGCAGCGCGTTGGGGAAAGCGTACCCCGTCGTCACTTGCGCGCCCAACAAGGCCGCACCGAGGATGGCCCGCTGCGGCATGGTCGGCGGCAGAGCCAGATAGCCGAGCCGCTGACCGGGCGTGAGCAGAATCTTGCCATAGGTGTAGACGAGGATGGTGTGGGGGTAGGCGCGCGTCGGGCTGAAGAAGGGCCGGCCGTCGAAGACGATGCGGCTGTAGGCCTCGTCGGAGAGGATGTAGATCGGGCGGCCCGCGCGCTCGCTGGCCTGCGTCAGGACAGCGGCCAGCCCCTGGAGCGTCTCCGCCGGGTATATCTTGCCCGTCGGGTTGTGGGGCGTGTTGAGGATGATGGCGCGCGTGCGCGGCGTGATGGCCGCTTCGATAGCAGCCAGGTCGAGGTCGAAGGTGGTCGGCTGCACCTTGACGCGCACCGGCGTGGCCCCGGCGGCAGCGATGAGCAGTTCGTAGAAGAACCAGGGCGGGCTGATGAAGATGACCTCATCCCCAGGGTCGACGATGGCGCTGAGCGCCACCGTCAAGCCGGCGAACGCACCGTTGGTCATGCAGATGTCGCTTGGTTCGAAGGGCAGGCCGTGGCGCTCGCGCAGCGCCGCCGCGACGACCGTCACGGCTTCCGCTTCGTTCATCTTGTAGGCGTACCAGTTCTTGTTCTGGGGCGGCGTCCAACGCTGCAGCGCCTCGACAAAGGTGGCCAGCGGCATCTCGTGGGGGTTGCCGACGACGAAGTCGCTGTGCGGGCGGCTGGTGTCCAGCCGCGCCCAGCGCGAGTCGGTCAGAAACTGAACAGTCGGCCCAATCAGGTCCAGCAGGCGGCCCATACGGTCAGAGATGGCTCCAGACATTGCGCCCTCCATGAATCGAGAACGTCAGGGCAGCCCAGCCGGGCGGCCCTTTGTGGCTAGCGTAGCCCCTCGAACAGATCGGTCTCGACGCGACGCCCGCCGTTCACGAGGCTGTAGGCGCGCACGTAGCACTGCTCGCCCCACAACGTGCGATGCGTGGCCTCCGAGACCTGTTGCAACATGCTGGTCGCGGGCAGTTGGGTCGCATGGCACTGGACGGCCTGCCACACGCGCGGCCAATAGTCGACGCAGTCCAGCCGCGCCGAGATCTGCCAGTCGGGGAGAAAGTAGGGGTGGCGATCCACGCCATCCACCGTCATCACCAGATCACCGAATAGTTGGACGTAAATCTGACCCGCCGCCACCGGCTCGGCCATGAAGTACAGCTTGGCGACGCGGTGGGCGGGGGCGTCGCCAGCGGACCGGTACGCTGGGTCAGCGGCGGCGACGCAGGCCGCGGTCGTGAACTGCGAAATCGCCATGTGGTCGGGGTGGCCGTAGCCGCCCTCGGGGCCAAAGGTGATGACCACCTGGGGGCGAAAGCGGCGCAGGTGGGCGACGATGCGGTCAATCACTTCCGGTGCGGGGGCCTGGTCGAGATCGCCGTCGATGTAGCCCAGGAAGTGGACATCCTGGACACCGAGAACCTGACACGCCGCCCGCTCCTCGGCCTCGCGGATGCGACCTAGCTCGGCCAGGCCGGGGTAATCAGGAGCGCTCGTATCCCAGCCGCGCTCCCCGCGCGTCGCCGTAATGACACTGGTTGCGACGCCCTCCGCCGCGTAGCGGGCGAGCATCCCGCCCATGCCAAGGGACTCGTCGTCGGGATGCGCCAGCACACACATCAGCCTGAGAGGATCGGACATCGTCGGCCTCCCTTAGCATAGCGGCATAGAGACCTGACGGGTTTTGGAAACCTTCAGGTCTGGATAGACAATATCCTCAAGCATACAGCCAACTGACCCACTTTGGCAAGGGGCAGTTCTCACAAATGCATTAAGGATGCGTAGATCTGCGTGATGGCCGCCTGGTGGTCGGCGAAGGTGGGCTGGGGCGGAATGCCCGCGCGCAGGCGGTTCAGCGTGTCGGGGTTGGCGGCGAGGTCGCGCAGGATAGCGGCCAAGGCAGCCCTGTCGCCCGGTGGGAACAGCCGCCCGGCCACACCATCCTGGACGCGCTCCCCCAGCGCCCCGACGTGCGAGGCAACGACAGGCACGCCTGCGGCGAGGGCCTCCTGGCTGACGAGATTGAACGTCTCCGGCCACAGCGACGGGACGACGACCACGTCGAGGCCGGCCAGGACCTCGTCCCGCGCCGAGGGAGCGTAAGGCCCGGCGAAGCGGATGCCCGAGTGGCGAGCCAGGGCGCGTAGCCGCGCAACGTAGTCGGGAAAGGGGCGCGGGTCGCCGTAGACGGTCAGGGTGGCGGCCCCGTTGGGCAGCGTGTTGAACGCCTCGATGAGGACGTGGACGCCCTTCTGCCAGGCCAGCCCCCCCAGGTAACCGACGCGCAGGGGGTGAGGAACGGAGGGGGAGGGGCGGAAGCCCGTAGCGCCGACTTCAGTCGGCAGCCGGCCAAAGGGCACGACGCGCACGCGTTCAGTGGCGAAGCCCTGCTCGGCGAAGCGGTCGCGGACAAAGGCGCTCGGCGCGATGAGGACATTTGCCGCCTCGTAGGCCTGGCGCAGCAGGCGGGCGCGATAGCCGAACAGAGCGGCGACGAGGGGGCTGGCGGCCAGCGCCGCGCCCGTCTGGATCGAGTTGAGGGCGACCCCGCCGTGGTGGGCGGCGCAGTCGGCGCAGTTGAGCCACAGGCGCGGCCCGCCGCACAGCTTCCCTGTGTGGCGCACCAGTTGAGCGTTGCCGCAGAACGTGCACCAGTCGTGAAGCGTCCAGACGACGGGGACACCCTGCGCTTGCGCCAGGTGGGGCAGGCGCGCCGACAGCCCTTTGAGGTGCTGGACGTGGACGACAGCAGGCCGAAAGTCGCGCAGCACCGCGCTGAAGGCATGGTCGAAGGTGGGGTTATGGAACGAGCGCACGAAGAGTTCGAGCGGGTGCCGCGCGGCCCGCGCCGTCGCCGCCCACACCGTCAACCCTCCCTGTCCCCCCGCTCCCCCGCTCCCCCGCTCCCCTGGCCCCTGGCCCCTGGCCCCGACCCCCTGTTCCAGCAACGGCGCGTCATTCACACGATCCGCCCAGCCGTGAACTACCGCAACGGTGTGACCAGCCGCG